>MPNP01000043.1 GCA_002239085.1 Rhodobacteraceae bacterium bin131
TTGAACATAAATGCGATTAGCACAGACACAGGTCTGACCGTTATTGCGGTATTTGCAAATCATTGCTCCGCTAACCGCATCATCCACGTTAGCATCATCAAAAACAATGAACGGGGCATTTCCACCAAGTTCCATCGATACTTTTTTGATTTGTTCACCAGCTTGTTTGATTAAAATTCTACCGACTTCAGTTGAACCAGTGAACGTAATTTTGCGAACAATAGGATTTGAGCAGAATTCCTGACCAATCGCTTTGGAATGCGTCGAAGGTATAACGGAAAAGACACCTTTGGGAATGCCTGCGCGTTCTGCGAGAACAGCCATAGCCAGTGCAGAAAGCGGTGTTTCTGACGCCGGTCGGCACAAAATTGAACACCCAACAGCTAATGCCGGAGCAGCCTTTCTAGTAATCATAGCATTAGGAAAATTCCACGGTGTGATTGCCGCTACAACGCCCACGGGCTGTTTAATGACCATAAGGCGCTTATCCGTTTGGTGTCCGGGTATAGTCTCGCCATAGACTCTCTTTGCTTCTTCAGCAAACCATTGGACAAAAGAGGCACCATACATGACCTCACCTTTAGCTTCAGCAAGAGGTTTACCCATTTCTGCCGTAAGGATAGTAGCAAGGTCATCTGAATTCTCAATCATCAGGTTATACCAGTTGAGGATAATTTCTGAACGATCTTTCGCAGTTCGAGCCGCCCATAATTTTTGTGCCACTTGTGCACCGGCTATTCCTCTTCTCGTTTCCGCAACACCCAAATTTGGCAAGGATACAATGGTGTCCTTTCGTGCTGGATTCACCACGTCAAAAGTCGTACCATCATCGGCCGCAATCCATTCGCCATTGACATACCCATGTGTTGCGAGCAGTGTGGGGTCTTTAAGCATTGAAATCAAATTAGTATGGTCAAGCATATGAATTATCCTCGATTTAGATGAATGTTTAGAAAGGTTAGCATTATGTTATTTTTGACTTGTGACAAGAGTCTCATTGGAACGTTTGGTTTTTAGATAATGCCATATTAATAAGAATCTATTCCTGAGATGTACTTGTGAATTCAATTCTCAAAGAGATGTAAAAAAATCTAGAGTGTCCTGCTTCAAAAACTAAACTCATCATCATTTATAGGTTTTCAAACAAGAATATCAACATATCGACCACCCAACGAGATAAATTATTTTGTCTAATACTTAATTTGTTGTGAAATGATTCTTGAAAAAGGATGTCTAAGCTCTGCAATAAGTTCAGTGGTACTATGTGCCAAGTCAACAACACAGTTTCTAATGGATGTGGTAAAATGAATTTCCACTTCATAACTCAGTGTGTTCGACTTTATATCGTTCAGTTATTTTTTATTTGAATAAGGGGATTGTGTATAAATAACTCCTCTAGCCAATTTCGTAATCATTTGAAACTAGGTTCTAAAGTCATAGCCATAAATGAAATAAATTGTAATTGCACAATTATAAGATAGAGTGTAGGGCAGGTAAAAGTTACGAATTTTGATTAGGTCTTTGATGCAACCAGGAAAAAGAAATAGCATTACTGACATTGCGGGTTTCTTAGTCGGAAATGCAACGGACCAACACATAAAGACTGGGACAACGGTGTTTACAAATAGTGTCCCATTCACTACTGCTGTTCATACAATGGGCGGTGCACCGGGCACCCGAGAGACTGATCTTCTAAAACCAGATCGTTTAGTTCAAAAAGTTGATGCCTTAGTTTTGTCAGGTGGTTCAGCTTTCGGTCTTGAAGCAGCTTCAGGAGTTACTAATGCTTTGGCAAGGGTGGGAAGGGGTTACCAAGTAGAGGATCACAATATTCCGATAGTCCCGGCTGCTATTTTGTTTGATTTACTTAATGGTGGTGATAAAAAATGGGTTGCAAATCCATATGGAAAATTGGGAGAAGAAGCCTTTATCAGTGCTGATATAGAGTTTCAAATTGGGTCAGTTGGAGTTGGCGCAGGTGCCACTGCATCCAGTTTGAAGGGTGGATTAGGAACAGCTTCACTCATCACCCATAGCGGTTTTACCGTTGGGGCGCTATTTGGTGTCAACTCGCTTGGCAGTGTTATTCAAGGCGAATCGGCTCACTTTTGGGCAGCACCTATGGAAATTAATGGAGAATTTGGAGATGTTGGAATATCTTGCGAAGTGGGAACATGCTTTGATACAGGAGGTGCTAATTTATCATCTCAAAAGGGAACGAACACAACAATTGGCATTGTCGCAACGGATGCAAATCTTACTCAATCAGAGTTAACACGGGTAGCCGTTGCTGCTCATGATGGCATAGCGAGGGCAATAGTGCCCTCACACACATTGTTTGATGGTGATTTGATTTTTGCAGCTTCCAATGGTCAATTGGAAGTCAAAAACAGGGAAGAAGTAATTTACGAAATCGCCCATTGTGCTGCAATCTGTACTTCAAGAGCAATAGCTAGAGGTGTATTTGAAGCGACTCCACACCCTAATGATAACGAACCAACTTGGAAAAGTAAATATTCAAGAAATGATTGAACGACAATCAACTTGACAGTGTGGAGACTGTAAAAGGATACAATTGATCTTGATTTGAGTGATTATTTTCCGATGTTTAAACCCTGAATATCTTGTTTCAGCCCCTTTTGACTGACTAATTTTTCAACTTCAGACATTTAAAACATTGTCAAAAATAATATTCCCCAATGAATGTCACTGGATTCGTCATTTCTGAAGCATTACCCGTACTGGCCATCCCCCCAACGATTGAAAAAATCAATATCCTGAATACCGACACCCATTGATAGCAAAATGGTAATGGAAAGGCAAATAACTCCCCAAACTACAGTTGTAGCTATGGTTGTTTGTATAACTTTGCTTTTAAATTGGGCCTTGAAAGGTGCCGATTGTGGGGTCCCTGGAACAATTTCTCCGCGTTCTCCTTGAGTTTGCACTCTTTGAGGAAGGAAAAAAAATAGACAAATAAACCAAAGAAGTGGATACAAAACAATTGCCGTTGTGAGACTCATCAGTTATTTTTCCTCAAATTCAATTAGAGCTCCCAAACAATCCTTGGGATGTAAGAAAATGACCGGCTTGCCATGAGCTCCAATTTTAGGTTCACTCTCCCCGAGCACTCGAAGTCCATTTGATTTAACCTGGGTAATGGCGTCTTTAACATTATCAACTTCAAGACAGAAATGATGAATCCCTCCACCAGGATTACGGTCTAAAAATTTTTGAATTGGACTGTCTTCACCCAATGGTTCTAATAATTCTATTTTAGTATTATCAAGTTCAACAAAAACGACTGTCACGCCATGCTCAGGCTTAGGGCAAGGTTGGGAAATATTAGCCCCAAAACCCGCGCGAAATATTTGCACGGCAGCTTTTAAGTCAGGGACTGCAATGGCAAGATGATTCAAAGCCCCAATCATTTTTTTGCCTTTTTCTTTTTGATCAAATCAATCGCTTCTTCCATGGTTAATTCGTTGGCATTTAATTTTTTGGGAATCGTTGCATTAATGGATCCCCATTTAACATAAGGTCCGTAGCGCCCATCTAAAACCCTGACTGGCCCCTTTAAATCAGGGTGAACGCCGAGTTCTTTAATCACATTTTTTTGAAGGCGTGGTTGATTTTTCCTTTTTAACAATAGCACTGCGTCCTCCACAGTCAATTGTGCTGGATCAAGATTTTTAGGCAGAGATGCATTGATTCCGTTCCAGCTCACATAGGGGCCGAAACGACCATCCCGCTTAAGTATTTGACCTCCTTCTGGATGCAAACCAATACTATTTTCCATGTTTGATTTGTTATCAGCGAGTAAACTAGTCGCACGATTAATGCCGATAGTGAACAATTCTAAAGGGTTGTTCTCGGCGAATGAAACAGAATTGTTTCCATGTTTAAGGTACGGGCCATTGCGCCCTAATAACCCACGAATCTCTTTTCCATCTTCAGGATGCTTACCGATTACACGCGGAAGATTCAAAAACTTTAAACATAATTCTTCTGTCATCTCATCAATATTGATGCCCTTGGGAATTCCCACTCGCTTTGGTTTGGCTTTAGATTTTCCCTTCCCCTTTTTTTCCGGTTCAACCTCGATGTAATAACCATAGGGGCCATTTTTTAATAGTACCTTTTGGTTGGTGTCCTGTAGTGTTAATATCTCCCTGCTCTCCCTTACAATGCCTGTTTTCCCCTTTTCCAACGGTAAATAATATTGGCATTTCTTGCACTGAAAATTGGGCGTCGATCCTTTAAAGATCATCAGCTCCAACTTGCCGTCACATCCATTTGGATTCGGGCATTGAAGACGCTTGGACTGTCCATTTGATGAAGTAGTCAAAAAGTAGGGTGAAATCATATCCGCAACCTTTTCGTTCACTTCTTTTCGTTCAATTTCAAGTATGCCTTCAACGGTGGTTGAAAAATCATCCCAAAAGGAATTGAGAACGGTCAGCCGGGCTTCGCGCCCTCCCGAAATCTCATCTAAATCCTTCTCCATATCAGCGGTGAAGTCATATTTGACATACTTCGTGAAAAACAGCATCAAGAAAGCCGAAACCAAACGACCGGTAGTGGTTGGCTGAAGGGTATTGGTCCGAGGAATAGGTTGGATATATTCACGCTTTTTTAAAGTCGAAATCATGGTTGAGTATGTTGAAGGGCGGCCAATTCCATGCTTTACCATCTCTTTGACCAATGTTGCCTCAGTAAATCGATAGGGTGGTTTGGTCTCTTTCTCTTGAACATTGGCCGCTTTTAGCTTGACTTGTTCATTTGCAGTCAACGGTGGCAGTTCCTTATTCTGGTGCTCAAGGTTTTGATCGCTGTCTTTTCGACTTATGTCGGTTCCTTCTTCATAGAGTTTCTTAAAACCAGTGTATACTGGGACTTGACCAGTCGCAATGAATTCAACTTGCTCATCCTCTGAAACCACAGTGACTTTAGTATTTTTGACAATGGCCGCTTTCATCTGCGTTGCCATTGACCGTTTCCATATCAATTCGTAAATTTTATAGCCATTCGCCGTAATGCTGGGTACTTGTTGCTTGAATTTCTGAGGAGTGAGGAGGAAGTTCGTTGTACGAATACACTCATGAGCTTCCTGGGTATTCTTGGCTTTGTTCTTATACACCCTTTCTTGTGCAACAACGGCCTCCTTACCGAGTAATGTGGCAATGGCGTTGCGACAATCGGTTCGTGCTTCACCAGACATATTGATGGCATCTGTTCGCATGTAAGTAATATAGCCGTCTTCATAGAGTCGCTGAGCAAGACGCATAGTTTCAGAGGAACTCAATTTAAATTTGCGATTGACATCTTGCTGTAATGTTGCCGTTGAAAAGGGAGGCGGAGGAGTGATTTGCGTTTCTTTGCTCGTGATGCCCTTGACCAAATAACGCTCTTTATTGTTAATGATGTGTTGGATTTCAGCCGCTTGATGTGCATTTTCAATCGTAAACTGCTGTAATTTTTGGCCTTCAAAATGTGTAAGAACGCATTTGAAAGCGACCTGCTGGGAATTTAAGAATTCACCTGAAATGACCCAATATGATTGAGGTTTGAAGGTATCAATTTGGTTTTCTCTTTCACTGACAAGGCGAAGACATACTGACTGTACCCGACCCGCTGACATTCCGGCAGGAAATTTAGACCACAGAATAGGGGAGAGGTTGTAGCCAACCAAAAAATCTAGTGTGCAACGAGCTAGGTAGGCCTCAACAAGGTGTTGATCCACATCTCGTGCCTCATTCATCGCCTTTTGGATACTATCCTTGGTGATTGAGGTAAAGGAAATGCGTTTGGATGATTTTAGCTTTAGAGTTTTGTACTTTTGCCGTAATATCTCTTTCAGGTGCCAGCTGATGGCCTCCCCTTCCCGGTCAGGGTCAGTGGCAAGGATCAGCTCTGGATCCTTTTTAAGGGCCGCAACGATCGCTCTGATATGTTGTGTTGATTTGTTTTCGATTTCCCAATCAATCGAAAAATTATCTTTGGGATCAATCGCTTCACGCTTTCTTTTGATATCTCGAATATGACCAAAAGAGGCAAGAACTTTGTAATCTTTGCCCAGATATTTTTCGATTGTTTTGGCTTTGGCCGGTGACTCGACTACGACAACTGGCATAAAACTCCTATAAATCTTTACGAATTGATTATGAAAAAGTGACAACAATTCCAAATCAATATGTGTTTGGAAGTATTTTTAGTTAGACAACAGTGGTGAAATTTCCACATATCAATTTGTAAATTCTTGCCAAGATCAAGCAAAAAATATTTTTTTGTCAAAAAAAATGTGAATTGAGAAAAAAATGATATGAGTGATTAATTTCCTTGGCTACCTCCTACTGTTAGGCCGCCAATGAGAATTGAAGGTTGACCAACACCCACCGGGACCCACTGACCATCCTTACCGCAAGTTCCGATTCCAGGGTCAAGGGCCATATCATTCCCGATTAAGCGAATGTTTTTTAATACAGTTGGACCATCACCGATTAATGTTGCTCCTTTGATTGGTTGTTTTCTTTTGCCGTTTTTCACCCGATAAGCCTCAACGCAAGAAAAAACAAATTTGCCGCTCGTAATATCAACTTGGCCGCCCCCAAAGCCGACGGCATGAATTCCATCCTCAACTTCAGCAACAATGTCATCGGGATTAGCTTCACCGCTGACCATATATGTGTTAGTCATGCGCGGCATAGGTTGGTGCGCAAATGATTGCCTACGACCATTCCCAGTTGATGAGCCACCCATCAACCGGCCATTTTGCCGATCCTGCATGTAACCAACGAGTATACCATTGTCTATCAGGAGCGTGGATTGTCCAGGAGTACCCTCATCATCTATTGAGATTGATCCACGACAATTATTAAGAGTGCCATCATCAAGTACAGTGACTCCTTTGGAGGCGATCTGTTTGCCCATCAAACCAGCAAAGGCAGACGTCTTCTTACGGTTGAAATCACCTTCGAGGCCATGACCAATAGCTTCGTGGAGCAATATGCCAGGCCATCCAGAACCTAAAACCACATCCATTACTCCAGCCGGTGCCGGCTCAGCTTCAAGATTAACACAGGCGATTCTGTAGGCCTCATCGGCCAAGCTCTGCCAACTTGAGGGAGCAAGTAGCGACTGACTGGAATAGCGTCCACCTTTGCCAGTATAACCAGTTTCGCGATGGCCCTTATCGTCAACAATGACTGAAATAACCATCCGCGTCATGGGCCGCTCGTCGTTGACCAAATGACCATCAGGGTGAAGAATCCAAACGCTCTGATAGGAGTTGAAGAGATTTACTGTTGCTTGGACAATGCGGGTGTCAAGTTCACGACAATAGGTATCAATGGCCTGTAATAAATCGACTTTTTTGCCAAACGAATCATCTTCAATGGGATTCTCACTCCCGTAATACTTACTGTTGGAAAATGTTGGTGGTTGTACAAGCTTGCCGAGACCTTCACGGTTAGCTCTTTTGACAACATCGGCGGCTTTTTTGACAGCTTTTTCGGTAATCTCATTGGAATGCGAATATCCAATCGTTGCTCCATGGATTGTACGAAGCCCAAATCCCTGATGGGTGCTATAGCTTGCATTTTTGATATACCCATCATCAAGCAGGAGACTTTCTGATTGTGAATATTCTATAAAAAGTTCCCCATCGTCGCCTCCGAGAGTCGCATTTTGCAAGTGCTGGAGAGTATTGTCTAAGTCTGAGTGGGTACTAAATGGTTTGAAGTTGTTCTGCATGTTTATCAAAAAAAATTGTATTTATGACATTTAATTTAGTTAAGCAATGAGTTATTTAGAATTAAACTTAATATGTATCACTTGTTATTCACTTGGTTCAAAAGATTAAACATTATTTTCGTTTGGAACACTAGATAACTGGAGAGTGTAAATGCGATTTTTCCAAATTGCTCAATTTTTATTTTATTTTATCATCGCATCAGTTAGTGCCCAAATTTCCCTTGCTGTTGATGTTAGCCAAGAGTTGGAGATTATGGGTGGACCCATCCCTGATGGGATTAATTTTCAACAATCAGCGACTGAGTTAGCCCGTGATGTTGTGTGGTTGGATAATTTTCTGCTTGTTATTTGTACAATAATTCTATTCATTGTTTTAGCTCTGCTCGGATTTGTTATTTTTCGTTTTAATGCTTCTCGTAATCCTACCCCCTCACGGGTCACACATAATACCCCTCTTGAAGTCGCATGGACACTTATTCCAATTGCCATTCTCATTGTGATCGGCGTTGCTTCACTTCCACTTTTGTTCAAGCAACAACGCATTCCTGAAGCCGATGTGACGATTAAAGCTACGGGTAATCAATGGTACTGGTCATACGATTACATGGATCATGAATTTGCATTTGATAGCTTTATGCTTGGCCGTAGTGCTCTTGAGCGCCATGGCTATACGCAAGATGAGTACACTTTGGCCACTGATGAGCCTGTTGTTATCCCTGTCAACAAAACCGTTGTTATGTATGTCACGGCCTCAGACGTTATCCATTCATGGACGGTGCCAGCATTTGGGGTTAAACAAGATGGAGTTCCAGGTCGATTGGCTGGCTTGTGGTTTAAACCCGAAAAAGAAGGGATTTATTTTGGTCAGTGCTCTGAATTGTGCGGAAAGGATCATTCTTATATGCCGATTACCGTCAAGGTTGTGAGCCAAGAAACGTATGATGATTGGGTGCAAAGATCAATCACCGAATTTGCCCAAGTCAACTCGGTCGAAAAACCCATACTCATGGCAAGTGTTCCCTGATTGTTGCTTATTTCTAAAGTTTTTTAAGAATCGAATCAATTCGACATAGTGATGAGTGAAGTTATCCTTACATCTAAGCCCCATGAGGTTAAAATTGAGGAAGTGATCGCGCTCCTCAAGCCAAGGGTAATGTCTCTCGTAGTATTCACCTCGTTTGTTGGTTTGATGGCTGCACCCGGGACTATCCATCCCATCATCGCTTTGGCCTCAATACTGTTCATTGCTATGGGAGCGGGTGCTTCAGGTGCATTAAATATGTGGTGGGATGCTGACATTGATAGTCTGATGAAACGAACACGTTCAAGACCAATTCCACAGGGTCAAGTTTCGGCAAGTGAGGCCTGTATTTTAGGGCTTTGGCTTTCGGGATTTTCCATATTAATGTTGCTGATAACAGCCAACATTTTAGCTGCTTTACTCTTGGCGTTCACCATTTTTTTCTATGCGTTTGTTTATACGATCCTTCTCAAGCGTACGACGTCCCAAAACATAGTCATTGGCGGCATTGCCGGTGCATTACCACCGGTGATCGGCTGGGCAGTAGTCACGAATAGTATTGCAATCGAACCAGTTCTTCTGTTCTTGCTAATTTTCCTGTGGACTCCACCACATTTTTGGGCTTTAGCCCTGATTACGAAAGAAGATTATTCTCGAGCCGGAGTTCCAATGCTCACAGTAACCAAGGGAGATCAGTTTACCCGAAAAAGTATTTTTTGGTATTCGGTCACCCTAGCTCCAATAAGCATGCTTATAGCCTTCAGTTCAATCGGCGGGCCATTAATATTCGTTACAGCTGTCGTATTAAATACCAAGTTGATTGTGGATGCAATATCTCTTTTAAATCGGAAAGGTGATTATGCCAAGAAGGATAATTTCGCAGTTGAAAAACGCTTCTTTCGGTTTTCAATATCTTACCTCTTTATTCTATTTGCCGTCATTGCTCTTGAAAGTGCAATTTATAAAGTTTTCGGAGAACTCATCAATTGGCCAGCGGTGATCTCATGAACCCTAAAACAGAACATGAAATTTATGTGCGCCGACGAAGCCGCAACTTATGGGTGTTGCTTGGCTTGGTCACCTTTATCGTCCTTGTGTTTGGGATTACCATTGTCAAGTTTCAAGACGGTCACCTTCTTGAGGGGTTTGATCATACCTACCGCAATTCACTTATCGAGAGTACCGAGTGATTAAATCGAAAAACCATCAAACGCTTGCCAAACTCATGGGAGTTATTCTTCTCATGGGTCTTTTAGTTGTGGTTTCAGTGCCCTTATATGATTGGTTCTGTCGGGTGACGGGTTATGGCGGAACGACTTCGGTTGCCGAGTTTAATACACAAGAAACAGTTTTACACCCCATAAAAGTCCGCTTTGATGCCTCACTCGCTCGGGGTATGACTTGGGATTTTCAACCTGAAGTCAATGAAGTCATTGTTAATTTAGGCGAGAGTAAAACAGTCAATTATATTGCACACAATCCTACCGATGAGACAATTACAGGAACTGCTACATTTAACGTATTCCCTTTCACTGCGGGAGAATATTTTGTAAAATTGCAATGTTTTTGTTTTATGGAGCAAACGTTGGCACCAGGAGAAAGTAAAGAAATGCCGGTCGTTTTTTATGTTGAATCAGAGATTCTTGATGGTGCTGAAACAAAAAACTTGGAAGCAATTACACTTTCATATACATTTCATCGTATGGAAGAAACCGGATAATCAAAATTTGGTATAAGAAAGAATTATGGCTCACACGAAAGATCACCAATATCATATAATTGAACCCTCACTCTGGCCTTTTTTGGGCGCCGTCGGCGGCTTTGTTATGTTGCTTGGGGCTGTATTATTTTTTAATAATTTTGGCCCATGGCTTATGTTGATTGGCTTTGCCATCATCGGTTATGTCATGTTTGCATGGTGGTCTGATGTAACCCATGAAGCTCAAACCGGTGATCATACTCCAATCGTACAGATTGGCTTGCGCTATGGTTTTATTTTATTTGTTATGTCGGAGATCATGTTCTTTGCCGCATGGTTTTGGAATTTTTTCAAACATGCAATGTATCCAATGGAAGAGGGGTCAGGGGGTGTTTGGCCACCAGTTGGCATTGAAACCTTTGACCCTTGGCACTTACCGCTCATTAATACGTTAATTCTCCTTGCTTCAGGAGCCGCGGCAACTTGGGCACACCATGCCATTGCCCATGAGAATAATCGTAAAGATCTCATCAACGGCCTGATTCTTGCCATTGTGTTGGGAGTGGCTTTTACAGGGTTTCAAGCATACGAATACAGTCATGCGGCCTTTTCCTATTCAGGTAATATTTATGGTGCGACATTCTTTATGGCAACCGGGTTTCATGGAGCCCATGTGATTATCGGTACTGTATTTCTATTTGTGTGTTTGTTGCGGGCGTTGAAGGGCCATTTCACACCAACTCAACATGTGGGTTTTGAAACCGCGGCATGGTATTGGCATTTTGTTGATGTCGTCTGGTTGTTTCTTTTTGTTGCCGTTTACATCTGGGGAGGCTAGAATACTAGCCAGCAACAGTTTTATCACCAAATTTCTAACCAGTTAAATTTGTGGGAGAAATCGTGACCCATTTTGTGTCCCCAATTCGCTATATATTCCCGGCTGTGTTTGCTGCTGTCGGCGTGATTCTTTTTCTCAATCTTGGATTATGGCAGTTACAACGACTTGAATGGAAAAATTCAATCATTCACCAGATTAATCATACGATAGGTGACACTCCTGTACCCGTGCCAACCGAATACACACCCGAAGAGCACAACTATCTCCCGGTTAAGGCAAAAGGTCTCATAAGACCAGAAACGATTCTATACCTCACGAGTATACAATTTAAGGGACCTGGATACAGAGTTATATCTCCCTTTGAATTTGATAATCGGAGAATCTTGATTGATCGCGGATTTGTTCTGACCAACAATGCGAAAGGATTAGAGATTGAGGCCGATGTGGAGTTGGTCGGTAATCTTCACTGGCCTAAAGAGGTAGATTTATTTACACCCGAACCGGAAGGTAACCTCTGGTTTGCGAGGGAAGTAGAGAAAATGGCCAAAGCTTTAGGAACGGAACCACTGATGATTGTGGTTCGAACAATTTCATCTGATCATAAGGCTATTCAACCTTTGGCGATCACATCAGAGGGAATACCGAATAATCATCTGGGGTATGCTATTCAATGGTTCGCTCTAATAATTGTTTGGCTCATATTGACCGGTTGGTGGGTCAGTAGTTTGTTTTTAAAAAATAAATCTACGTAAAAGCGTCAATTAATTGCAGTATATTTCAACAAGGGGAAGGTCTCGGCCCATCGATTTTCAGGAAGCCCTTTTATCTGGTCTGGCGCCTGATGGTGGGCTATATGTTCCCCAACACTGGCCCCAATTCTCACCAAAAGAAATACAAGAAGTTAAGGGAGTCAGTTATACCGAGACGGCATTCAGGATCATCAAGCCTTTTGTCGGGACCTCCATAGCTCATGAACGCCTCGCCGTAATGATTAATGAAGCCTATGGTCAAATAGGGCATAGGGCCAAATGCCCGCTTGTTCAGATTGGTGATAACCTTTTTTTGTGTGAGTTGTTTCATGGACCAACATTAGCGTTCAAGGATTTCGCTCTGCAACTGGTTTCGCGCATGTTGACCGATGTGTTAAAGCAGCGCAATCAAAAATGTGTCATTGTTGGTGCCACAAGTGGTGACACTGGATCTGCTGCGATAGAAGCTTTTAGGGGTCTTGAGCAGGTTGAAGTTTTTATTTTGTATCCCGATGGGAAAGTTTCCGATATTCAAAGACGCCAGATGACAACACCTCAAGAAGCCAATGTTCACGCGATTGCCGTCCAAGGAACTTTTGATGACTGTCAGAATTTGGTCAAACAAATGTTCGGTGACACGACGTTTAGGGCCGAAATGAACCTTGCGGCAATTAATTCAATTAATTGGGCTCGGATTGTTTCGCAAATTGTGTATTATTTTTATTCTGCCGTAACAGTTGGAGCACCTGAAAACTCAATCAGTTTCGTTGTTCCGACTGGTAATTTTGGCGACATTTATGCTGGCTATGCAGCTAAACAAATGGGGTTGCCTGTCACTGATCTCGTGATTGCAACCAATCAAAATGATATATTATATCAAGCTTTAAATTCTGGTCATTATCACATTACAGATGTCCGGCCATCAATCAGCCCATCAATGGATATTCAGGTGAGCTCAAACTTTGAACGAGTGTTGTTTGAAGCGGGCGGAAAAGATAGTCATTCAATTCAGGCCAAAATGCAGGATTTGCAAAAGGGAGGATTCAAAATTAATGAAGTTGAGTTGAATTATCTTCGTAAATACTTCAGTGCTGGCCGTAGTTCAGAGAGGGAAACACGTCAGGTTATGGCGGATACTTTGCGGGAAACAGGGCAAGTAATTTGTCCCCATACAGCAGTCGGAGTAAAAGTTGCTCAAGAGCTTAAGCAAAATTCACCAGAAACTGTCATTACCCTTGCGACAGCACACCCGGCAAAGTTTCCTGATGCTGTCAAAGATGCCTGTGGGATAATACCCCAATTGCCGGACCGATTATCTAAAAGACTTAAAGGTGCTGAAAAAATTCATACATCTCCTAACTCATTAAGTGAACTTCAAGAGTTTATGAGGAGTACACTAAATTGTTGAGGAATATAAAGGGTGCTGACCATTTAATCGCTTTCTTTCGATACACATGCTATTGGATGATTGGCGAATTTTTTTCAAACGATAACTTTGAATATCTCTGGTTCCAATGTAAGGACATCCGTCCAGCCGCGTGGTTAGACAAAGGAAAGATTAATTTATGAATGCCCAACTTACTACTTTGGCGAATGGTTTAAGAGTCGCTACAGATCACATGCCGGGGCTCAAATCAGCCGCGATAGCAATTTATGTATTGGCAGGTAGTCGTCACGAAAGAGAAGACCAAAATGGAATTGCTCATTTTCTTGAGCACATGGCCTTTAAAGGTACTGAGACTCGTTCTGCTCTTGATATTTCGCAATCAATTGAAGATGTTGGAGGGTTTTTGAATGCCTATACAAGCCACGACAAGACAGCATATTTTGTTAGAGTATTGGAAGAAGATATTGCCTACGCAACCGAACTACTTGCCGATATTCTCCTGAATTCTGTATATGCCTCGGAGGAATTAAATCGCGAACGCAATGTCATTCTCAACGAAATCAGGCAATATAAGGATTATCCCGAGGATGTTCTGCTTGAAAACGTACAACGGTCAATTTATCCAAACCAATCTCTTGGTCGACCTATACTCGGCTCATTTGAACGCGTTGCCAACTTTCAGCGCGAGGATTTACTCGGGTTTATTGAACAATATTATCATCCAAATAATCTCGTATTGGCTTCATCAGGTGCTGTTAAACATGAGCAAATGGTAAGTCTCGCTGAAACTTATTTCGGTCAATTAAGCCCGCAAGAATTTACACCGTACAGGCTCGGTCAATATCGACAAGCCGAATTCAGAAAAGTCAAGGATATTGAGCAAGTTCAATTTGTCATTGCATTTGAATCACCATCGCTTGATCATAAAAATGTAGCAGCAATAAAAGTATACTCTGGGTTACTCGGGGGTGGATCATCCTCTCGTTTATTTAATGAAATCAGGGAGAAACGAGGCCTATGTTATAACATTTCCGCACAGGTCATGCCGCAAAAGGATACAGGAATATTTATGATACACGCCATCACAGGTCGGCAAGAAATTTCAGAGTTGGCTACGTGCTGTATGATGGAGCTCGCCCGTTCATTGAAGGATATTGAAGAGACTGAAGTTAAACGTGCAATCGCGCAGATTAAGTCAGGTATTTTAATGGGATATGAAAATCCCATGAACCGAGTGGAAAGAATGTGTCATCACATTTGTAATTTTGGTAAACTCGTCTCAATTGAGGAAACCATTGAAAAATATCAATCAGTTTCTGTACCAGCAACGATTGAGGCTGTCGAAGATATGATTGCAACGCAGCTCCCCAGTATTGGGATGTATGGACCGATCGATAATGCTCCAGCTTTTGATGAACTGGTTGTTCACTTGAAGCAATGATATTTGATCGTTCTGAAGCGATAAAATTGTATACCGAGCGTTTGTATCTTCGCTTGCCACTGCCTAAAGATTACGAAGCTTGGTACCACCTTAAAAGTTTGAGTCAAAATTTTCTTAAACCTTGGGAACCGATTTGGGAGAGTGATCATTTAACTCGAACAATATTTATTAAGCGAATTAAATGGGCTAAAAATTCTGTTGCCAATAACTATGCATTCCCGTTTTTTATCTTCTCAAAGACTGATCAAATCTTACTCGGCGGAATTAACTTAGACTATATTCGTGAAAGGCCTTCAAAGTCGGCAATCGTAGGGTTTTGGATTGGTGAACCTTTTGCGCGCAAAGGATATATGCAAGAAGCCCTCCAGGCGTTAGTTCATTTTGCTTTTTATGAGTTGGACCTCAGCCGCATTGAAGCATCATGTCTGCCGACAAATATTGCATCAAGAGGTTTGTTAGAAAAGTCTGGTTTCAAGTATGAGGGTGTTGCCCAAAGTTATCTTGAAATTGCGGGAAAGTGGCAAAATCATGTCATTTATGCTAATTTGCGTTCAGACCGCAGAGGCAATGTATCATAGTAGATTTTCATTGACCGTGGACAACGAAAATAATCAAATTGAAACAGAACTGAGGAGTCAGTTGCGCCCCGAAGTGTTTCAGGACTTTACAGCGAGGTATAAATCTGAACCCAGGGGGCTGTTTCATTGTTCAAATGGCTTGGTTCTCGCACCAAGTTTAGTTGATGAAGTCACTTTGATTGTCAAGTTATGCAATCACTTTAAAGTACCAATAATCCCTTTTGGCGGTGGCACTGGATTGGTCGGTGGACAGATTTACCAAGGTGATAGGAAGCCTGTCATCGTGAGTTTTCACAAAATGACAAAAATACGCCAAGTATGTGGAATTGAAAACATCATAACTGCCGAAGCTGGGTGCACGCTTGAATTGCTCCAGACCGAAGCAGCAAATAACAATAGAGTATTCCCCTTATCAATAGTCTCAAAGGGGAGTTGCCAAATTGGTGGAAATCTTGCTACTAATGCCGGGGGTATTCATGTTATTCGCTATGGAAATATGCGCGATTTATGTCTTGGAATTGAAGCGGTTCTACCGACTGGAAAAGTGTTGAATGGATTATCAACACTTCGTAAGAATAACCTTGGCCTTGATTTAAAGAGTCTCTTAATTGGCTCTGAAGGTATTTTAGGGTTAATAACAGCAGCAACTCTCAAATTGTTTCACAAAAACCGGTCAATTTCCATCGCGATGCTAGGTTTGAATGGATTACCAGAAGCAATACGCCTTTTAGAATTATTTCAAAATCATTTTGGTCAGTGGATTTCTGCATTTGAACTAATCAGCCAGACGAGTTTTGATTTTTTGTTAGCGGACGGTTTTATTGACCGGCACCCATTCAAGAAGCCAACAAAGTGGTATGTATTAGTTGAGCTTGGTACTGAAAGTGAAATAAATCTTGATGACAAATTAATTAATGGGGTTGCCTTGGCCCAAGACCAAGGCATAATTGTTGATGGGATATTTGCCAACTCTGAGAAGCAACGAATAAATTTATGGCGGATTCGAGAAAACATTCCCGAAGCAAACAGGCATAAGGGTAGTGTCGTAAGTAACGACATCTCGATTCCCATTGCCAGTATTCCTGAATTTATGACAAGAACCAACCGCCAGCTAGATCAAATTGGTGGCTTGATAATCAATTGTTTTGGGCATCTAGGGGATGGCAACCTTCATTACAATGTATTTGCTAAAGAACAACAATCTGCTCACTATTCTGAAAGAACTAAGGTTAAGATCAGAACCATCATCAATGATAATGTCGATTCGTTAAGTGGATCAATTGCTGCTGAGCACGGCACCGGACGATTACATTCATCCTATTTACATAGCCATGGAGATAGAGCGATGGTTGAATCGATTCGAACAATCAAAGCAGGTTTGGATCCAAATAATATTATGAATCCAGGTGCGATTATCAGTTTTAACGATTAGAGAGAAAAAGCGTTATAACAATCCTGTAGTTCCTTGTTGTCAATAGCGGTTTGCTGCCCGAACCATTATTCTAGGGATCCCTGGGATAATGGCCCCTTTTTCAAACGTTACTATTGGGGGAATATACAACCGGTAGTGACACTTGTATGGTCAGCATCCAATACTACACTAGACCTCAAGCACAAGACTTAGTCAACTGTTTATTTGCTGTCTTGAGGTTTTTTCCAATCTTGATAAGCTTTTGTCAAGTTAATCCCATTTTTTCTTAGCCCATCTTTAACATTAAGTGATCAAAAGCCAGTAGAAATGGGGGTGTTAAAATTCAAGGGTGCTACTAAGTTGCACTTCCGGCACTTAAGTCCCTCGATCATGTTCTGAGTGTCATGCGGGTTTCATCCCGCCTTGTACCGCATCAATGCTAGGTCAAACTACTGACTTTGCGTACATTCCTTGGCGGTGGTGATAGTCCCATGTCTTGATAGATCTTGGTTTGGATAGCATCAGGTGTCGCTGTCTTGCGAACATGGAGGGTTGTGTTATCCGCACAGGCAAAACGTGTCGGTGTAATCTGCAAGGTCATGTGTTTGACCGATTGACCATGCCGTGAGTTCTCGACCAGTCGATGGGTCATGCGTGGTGAACCGTCTTTGGTGGTTCCTGTTTTGGTTGCTCTGATCAACATGTTGGAGATTGAGTGGTGGTTTGTGGTGGGTTCAACCCCCTAAAATAGAGAGGCACTACTTGAGAGATTTTAGAGGAACCCAGGAAACGTAACTGTCGGGTATAGGGTAATATTGTAAATTAAGGGTATGTTAAAAAAGTTGAATTGAGCCGTAATTGACACTTTTTGGAGAGAAAAATGTTAAAGATGGGTTAATCCTTATTTTCCGCCCATTAGAGACCATGAAAGTATTTGATTGTTGCTCATTTAGTGATGTTATACCTGAAGCTAAAACCAAGCTATTTCGACCCCAAATCAGAGTTAAAATCCGGGTCAATTCCACCCACAATCATGCCTAACCTCTCCGCATGTAATAAGGCACCAAAAATCCTCCATTGGAGACCTTTTTTGGCCGTACAATACGCATAACCCACTCGGTGCCAGAAACAATTACACACGACTCCCTTGAAGCACCATTTGAGCCTGACAATCAGCGATAAAAGCGGTGACCTTAACCTCCTTCAACGCCCGCTTGAAATGGTAACAAAGCGTCATCAGGTTCAATTCACCACGGCATTTGACCAAACCTCGTATCAGGAAAAAATTGATCTCAGCCCACCATTTGAGAGTACCAAAAGGATGCTCAACCACGGCCCCGCGTTGACGCATCACACCATCAACCGTGGCCATCCTGTGGTGATAACGGACCATGACATCCTCGTTGTCCCAACGGTCAATCGCGCAACACTTCGTGGAGGGTACCAAGCAACGCGAGGCGAGGGGACACGACCGACAGATATGACAGTGCGAGCGATAAGTATTATACCACTGACCGCGCCGGTTCAATCGGGTCTTCCCACGCACTAGCTTCTGACCCGATGGGCAGGTATAGCTGTCGGTGGCTTGGTCATAGCGAAAATCATCCGTGCCAAAACGACCGTCCTTGCCCGTGTGGAAAGCCTGCTTTGGAATAGGTACATACATTGTCATACCTTTCTCTACACAACCCTTCAACTGTGTACCACTGGCATAACCGGCATCGGCCAGACCAACCAGTTCCGGATTGCCCGTGGCCGCCGCAGCCTGTGTCATCATGGGTTTCAACTGCTGGAGATCATTCTCGTCTTGGACCAGAGCCACCGCTCCAATCATCGTGGTCGTGTCATCCACGGCAATCTGGCCATGATAACCCACTACCGATTGACCGTTCTTGCGTAACAGACGAGCCTCTGGGTCCACTTCTGAAAGCTGCTTCGCACCGCTCGCCGCCATACGCTCCTGTCAGGCTGTGGTCACATCACGACGCGCCAGCACAGCGGTCATCTTGGCAAAACTAGGTCAGGGTCCGACAACGTGCCATCCAAGGCCGTGCCATACGTGTCCTCCAAGGCCTCAAAATAGGCCTGTATCTAGGTCTCCAGACGTACCAGAGACTGTGAAAGTATTTGAGGAAGTTGCAACTTTCAAAAAACTTCTCGTATTGTATTCTTAAAAATTTAAAATAAAAGAATTATTTCATCGGCTTTAATAAAGTTTTCTATTTAATTAATTCCTATTGGTAATACTTTCACAGTATCACCAGTTCACGGGTCAGATTGCCGGTGGTATGAACGGTTGACCGATTCGCACAGGCCTTCAAAAACGTCCCGTCAACCTCAACCCGACGGCCTCCAATCAAGGCTAACTCATGACAGACTTGGACCAACGCACGGTTAACATTCTGCAAGGCCGTGAAATTTTCTGACGAAAATCGGCAATGGTCTTGTCACTCGGCTTGGCTCCCTGACACAGCCAGATGACTTCAATATGACTCCGCGTGGCTTGTTCCAGAGCACGGGAACGGCGCCGCTTGCTTTGATATCCATC
>MPNP01000044.1 GCA_002239085.1 Rhodobacteraceae bacterium bin131
TTCAAGAAACCCTCGGTAATATAGTTTCCTCCAATTGGGTTAGATATTTTGGTTTTGTATCAAGGTACTCCGCAAGTTGGTTTTCGCTGATGATATTCTGGTAGTATCTTTGGAATGCCAGAGTTATGTACTCTAATCCCAGATATGCTATTTTGGTATTGTAGAAATTGCCGGCATTATTACTAGGAGCAGTTTTCTTTGACCATTCTGTGGTCTTCTCATCATAAAGTTCTTGAGTGATAAGTCCCCGATCAAGGAATTTTCTGAAGATTAATTCCCGACTTACAGAAAACTTTTTTGACAACTCAAAAGCTCCTTGTGTTGGTTCAACCCCATCAATGAATTTGTCAAATTCATTATCTGGCACAAGGAACTGAGCAGCCATTTTATTACAGATTATCTCAATTCTCTTATTATTGGCTGGTAGTTCATCCAAATAGCTATCCTTTGGAGTGTCTAACCCACTGGAATTAAACAATAGATGTGCAAGTTCATGGAATAGTGTAAAAATCTGTCGGGTTTTTGCAGTTGAGTTGTTAACGTAAATTATTGGAAAATCTTGGTGGAAGAGGCAAAATCCTGAGTACCCATCATCTTTAAATGAATCCTTGAAAACATTAACCCCAACATCTAGAAGAATTTTTCTCCAGTTTTGCAATGCATCACCAGAATTTTTCCAACTATATTGTTCTTCAAAAGATACATTCAGATAATTCCGAACGGATTTGGCGATCTTGTCAACACTATCTGTCGGCTGGAATGTAAGGTCCTTGGTTATTAACCGGTCGGCTGGATTATTTCCAAAGTGCAATTCCTGCAATCCTAGCTGGAAAGCAAGGGCTTTTCGAAGCAATAGTCTAATCCTTGGTGGAATCTTCTTAAGCTGTTTAGCTTCAAGCGTTCTGAAAGATTCATCAATTGGCGGCAATTCAGGTGGTTCAGGGAAAAAAAATACTGCTACGGGTACTTTGAATTTATTAGCGAGTATTGCTAACTGAGAATAAGTGGGTCTTTGCTCGCCATTCTCCCACAATTTAATTTTCTTGAAGTATTTATTAGTCGAAATCTCCTCTTGACTGTATCCTGCCCTATCTCGTGCCCAAGTTAGAAGCTTTGGAGTGATAGGCATCAGTTCACGCATAATGTACTCAAAATTGTGTTTTGATGGAGTGTCTTACAATCCATTGCCAAATTACACTCTTCCCAATCGTGCCCATATGAATGAGTACGATAATGGTAGAAGTTCCTATTCGATAAAAAATCTAATCCAGATTATTATCCAAGATATAAAGTACATATAGAAGTCATGTAATCCCAAATTATGGAATCCAATTATAGCGAAAAGGTTGACGGGGATTAGAGGTCAATAGAGTCGGGATTCTTGCCATGTAGTTTAAGCAAACGACCACTCAGCACCACACCGAGAACATCTCTCACTCTATCGAAATTTATACCTTCTTGAAATGCAGAATCTCGCATTTTTTGTTCTAGAGATTCAGAAGGTTCAAAACTTTTGGCTCTCTTAAATGATTCTTCTTGGATTTGTAATGAATCCATACACTCCGTTTGTTTAACCATTTCCTTTGCAGTTGTTTCTGCCCAAGATTTGGCGTCAATATTAGTTGATATTCGTACGCCAATATCTGTAAGTTGAATGGGACTTGAAGTTGGTGAAGGTGGAAGTCTTCCAAGAATATTCTTAATGTCTTTACGGATTTCATCTAAAAATTCACCGAATCTTTTACGATCTATATTTACTTCTCCATACCATTTACCAATAAAAAATATTGACGAAATAAACGCTAATAATATTGTTACCGGAATTATGAGAGTCCAGTCCCAATTCATAAGTTCCCCTTCCATAAAACGGGCTGAATGAAACCACCTAATTTTGTGATTCTAGTAATATTTTGGTAGTATATATATTACACTCTTATCTTTCATGTTAAACTGAAATACCAATCACACAAAATCAGTGATTAAGAGAACAATGTGACCATCATCCTAGGAAACCGAATTGAGCGAAATCAAGATTAAAGGCCAATGTTATGATGAGTCCAACAACTACCAATCCAAGAATAACCCGTGACACCTCTCCTACCCTGTTACGTAATAAACTCAATCCAATTAATATGACAATTGCAACTACAAAAACTCTAACCAATGCAACGTTCCTTAATCTCTATTATTCCATCTATAAAGCAAAAAAACCAATACAGTTTCTGATATTACAGTGAATCTCTAATCATGTAGCGTTTATTGTATCTCAAATATTGTTATAAACATCAATTTGGTGTTACATCCCAAATTAATGGAACATGAGGAAAACTTACTGGATGAGATGCGACTTTATACGCATGACGAAATTTTGAGATTTTAAGGCAAATGCTTCTCAGCAATTCACCCAATCATTGTATCATCTAATAAATCAACTGCCTCGCAGTTAGCAAACTAAAATTTGCAATACTATGGATTCAAGTAACTTGGTTGAATATGCGTTTCATTAATCTTTATTCAGGCATTGGCTGATTATTTTGAGGCCAGAAAAAAGGAAGCCTTTGAGGCTTCCTTTTTTAAAATTCAGTTGTTGGTTTTACTGAAACTTAATTCGCCCTTCAACTTGGGGGTCAATGCTACCCTTTTCAGTAATGTAGTTGAAGACATGGACTGAATCTAACACACCAGCGTTTTCATCAATGATAACTTTCTGGCTTGGAAACATGCTGTAGCCATCACCTCCACCGGCAACATAATTGTTAACCGCAAATCGGAATGTGGCATTAGGGTCCAACGATTGACCATTGTGCGTGACCGAAACTAGACGATTTCCTGGTTCAGCTGTTTGATCTACAACGACTTCTAATCCTGATAGGTGAGGGAAACGTCCAGAAGCGTCTTCAATCTTGCTGTAGCCATTTTCGAGGGCATCAATAATAACCTGCCCTGTCACTTCAAGCACAACAACTTTATTGCCAAAAGGAAGCTCACTTTGAATATCTCTTCGGGTCAGTACAGTACCGGCATCATAAATTTTATTGCCGCGGATACCACCACCATTCACAAGACTAATGTCCGATTTGGTATTCGCTCTAATTGCATCAGCAAACAGGTTGCCAATCGCCGCCTCTTTAGCTCTTATCGTATCCCGTCGACTATCTAATGCAGTTAAGGTTGTCCCGAGTTCTACCGCAAGTTCTTCATCTAGCTGGGCTTCAAATGAGGCGACCTTGGCGGCTAATGTTTCATCAGCTTCATATCGGATTGAGTCGACAATACGTACATCATAACTCCATACAAACTCCATCTTGCCATCGTCCTCAACTTGGTCAAGAAAGACATCCAGAATTGTTACCAATTCAGCCTGCTCGCCCGATTCAACATACAAAGTTCCATTAGAGTATTCAACAATCTTTGAGTGATCATCGCCACTGAGAAGAATATCAACCACTTCTGCACTCACAAGGGCTTGGTCTTCGCTCACATCTGTATGGGCTAAAGCAATAATCAGATCAGCACCGCCTTCTCGTAAGCGGTCGCCCTCCGCCGCCGCAACTTCAACAGGGTCGAGAAAAGTAAATTCACCTGGGCTAGATTTTACGAGGGTACCAACTGTGGTTAGTCCGATTATACCAATTTGGTAATCATTAACTTCAACAGTCATGGTTTTTAGTGCCCCATCGATAATATTACCGTTAGGATCAGCATTATTGGCACTCAATATCGGAAACGTAGCCTCAGCTATTCTTTGTTTAGCAATCTCAGGACCAAAATCAAATTCATGGTTACCTAAAGCCATGGCAGTTAAATCAAGGCGGTTGAGAAGTTCAATCATATGAGCCCCTTTATCCAAAGCAGACATAAGGGAGGGTGAGATGGTATCTCCACCAAAAGTCACCAGAACATTTTCATTTTTCTGCCGCTCTTCAGCTATAATGGCCGCGAGTTTGGCAACACCTCCTCGGCCGTTATCTCCACCCATCTGATCTAAATCATTAAAATGGATGATAGTTAACTTTGTCGCCTCCGCTATTGTGGCCGTTCCCGCTCCAATAAGGGGAAAAGCAAGAACAATAAACAGACAAAATTGAGTTAGTTTTTTCATTTCAATCACTTTCATTAATAAGTTTATCAGTACGCACTATTATGTCTTATCTATACAGATAAGATTAACTTAAGATATAATTAGCTGATAAATTGAACATAGCTTGTTGTATGTTGATTTGATTAAACTTTTATTAAAATATGGGCTTATATTATTTAACGGAATATTTGGATTTTGCAGGCACCTCATCACTATCTTGCCCCATTACATAAGCCATTGTCTGCGGTCAAATCCTTATAGTACAACCGCTTACTATAGGTTAACAAACTATTGTCGCCATAATATCCATCATATCTAGGATTCGAACATTCTGCCGCCAAGCAAATTTGTGATATACTGCTGTGTAGCGACAATCAGGATGATAGGTCAGCGTCAAACAAGATGACAGTCAAATGGTGCAACAGCAGAACTAATAAGTTTGTTTTTTGCTATTGTAAGGATTTTTTCAAGACCCGGTTCAATCTTGATTGCGATCCATTTTATACCCTTGTTCTCACAACCAAGCACACCATCCACCGCCACACAATCCCGTAAGGTTTTCCTTTGGGTATTCTTAACCACCTGCTCTTGTACCTTTTTGGTTCCGCGGCTCTTGACCATGATAACTGGGGCATGATCATCAATAATTTCGCCTAAACATCCAACCATTTTGTTAACTGTATTGTATCATTCCCATTTGGAAACCTAAAAAAGCATTTATTATGTCAATGAATTAATTAGGGGTAATGACTGTAACCGGGTCTTATGGATTGAGAATTAAAGTAAATACTCAACTAATGGCATAATCATTGGCAAGATGGTAAATCACATGGCACTGAACAGAAATCTACGACAGGCTGCCCGCGCCAAGAACGATGAGTTCTATACCCAGTTGGTAGACATCGAAAATGAGCTGATGCATTACAGGCATCACTTTAAGGACAAGGTTGTCTACTGTAATTGTGACGACCCAACGGTCAGCAATTTCTTTTACTATTTCTCAAACAACTTTGAGATACTTGGGATGAAGAAGTTAGTCACAACTTGTTATAAAAACCGGCAGCGTGATCTCTTCTCCCAACATGATGTTGAGCGAGCGATCAAGCTGGAATATGATGGATTCCGTAAAGGTGACAGGATGTCCAATATTGAGGATATTGGCATTACGAAACTTGAAGAAGATGGAGATTTTCGGAGTCCTGAATGTATAGAACTTCTGAAGCAAGCCGATGTGGTGGTTACCAATCCACCTTTCTCGCTGTTCAGGGAATATGTCGCTCAACTGATGGAGTATAATAAGAAATTCATTATCATAGGCAACATGAATGCCATCACCTACAAGGAGATTTTTCCGCTCATCAAGAATAACCGATTGTGGCTGGGCCCAAGCATCACAAGTGGTGATCGGGAATTTGGGGTGCCAGATCATTATCCGCTAACTGCCGCAAGCCACAGAATTGACGATGAGGGAAATAAGTTCGTCAGGGTCAAGGGGGTCAGGTGGTTCACCAATCTCGATCACAAAAAGCGGAACGAGGAACTAATCCTCTATCGCAAGTACACACCGGAGGAGTATCCACACTATGACAACTATGATGCGATCAATGTGGACAAGACCAAGGAGATACCGCAGGATTGGGGGGGGGTAATGGGAGTTCCTATCACTTTCCTAGACAAATACAATCCAGAGCAGTTTGAATTGCTAGGAATTATGAATACAGGTGAAATAAATAAAGGAATCAGACATGAAGGAACTCCGCATGGTAGACCTCTAGTAAAAGGAATTGAAAAGTATTTACGTATTCTAATTAAGAGGATTAAAGCATGAAGTTAGAATTTCTTAACATGAAAATTGAGTTTCTTAACATTACTATTCGCGAGTTGGCAGAAGGTTATCAGGATGACGGGGTAGGTGGTGTTCGCGGCTATGATGGCATTCTTGATATTCGCCCTCCTTATCAACGTGAGTTTGTTTACAAGGACAAACAGCGCGAGGCTGTTATTAACACTGTTATGAATGGTTTCCCGCTGAATGTAATGTATTGGGCTGAACGCGACGACGGAACGTTTGAAATCATTGACGGTCAACAGCGTACAATCTCTATTTGTCAGTATGTTAACAATGCGTTTTCCGTGCAGCTTGGCAACTGGAATATGTCTCGCATGTTTGGGAATCTGAGTGATGATGAACAAAACACAATTCTTGACTACGAATTGATGATTTATACCTGCACGGGACCAGCCAGCGAAAGGTTAAAATGGTACGAGATTATCAATATCGCCGGTGAGGTCCTGACTCGTCAGGAACTACGTAATGCTGTCTACGCCGGTGCTTGGCTTTCAGATGCACGGCGATATTTCAGCCGCCCCGGTGGAGCCGCGTATGGTCTTGGGTCACCGTATCTTTCCGGTTCGGCACTCCGCCAAGATTATCTGGAGACCACTCTCAAATGGATCAGTGCCCGTGATGGTGTCTCCATTGATGATTACATGGCTAAACATCAGAAGGACCCAGTAGCCATTGAGTTGTGGAATTACTTTCAGAATGTCATTGCTTGGGTTGAAGCAATTTTCCCAAAGGAACGGTCAAGCATGAAAGGTGTGGACTGGGGACCTCTCTACGACGCATATAATGGTCGCAGTGATCTGCTTCCTACCGTGTTGGAAACAGAGGTGGCACGGCTCCACAAGGATGACGATGTTAAACGGAAGACAGGTATCTATCCCTATCTACTTACTGGAGACGAGAAACATCTGAACATACGGGCATTCACGCAGGCTATGCGCGAGGCTGCCTACGAACGTCAGGAAGGTATTTGTTCTCAATGCAACAAGAAATACGATCTCAGCGATATGCACGCCGACCATATTGATCCTTGGTCGCAGGGGGGTAAGACTAGTGCGGAGAATTGCCAGATGCTCTGCAAGTCCTGTAACCGGCGCAAGTCAGATAAATAGATAGTTTAAGAATTTAAGCAAATCATTTTATGAGTATTGGAGTAAATACAAAATTAATGGTATCTATGGACAGTCATTCCCGCTAATTTTGTAAGGGGATTATATACTTGTTTAACTGCAAGTAAAATTTTACTCATTTTGGCTTTTTCTTGGCAAGGAATTTCCAGTTTTTTAATGGGGATGCTTCATTATAGCCTTTGCTACATTGGTTGAAGTATCCCTGATTGATTCAAACTCTTCAAAGTATTTTGAGCGAGAGGTTTTTTCTTTGTCATTGTCTTTTTGTAACCAGTTGATAATTGCTTAATAATTGTTGTGAATTGGGCAATTGTTAAGCCCTTCTATATCCAATTAATTGTTGACCAGTAAGAACAAATTCATGCCAAGATGAGGCTTTTCCTACATCTACAAGCGTAAAACATTCCCCTTCTTTCTATCAAGACAGTCCCATTTCCCATTATCCGATTGGGTCACTTGGAATTCATATGATTCCAAGAGGGATAATAGTGCGGCCCTTCTATTCCCGTCGATCCTGATCAACCAGATAATACAACCACTCGCTAGGCGTACAATTGGACTGAGATGGTAGTAACCTAAGATCTTAAGTTCTGGCTCCCGACGCCAAAACATTTCTCAAAATCAATTTAAGGTAAGTTAATTGTTCTGTCTCATATTCTGGGCAATTATTATGCCCACTTGACCAATGGCATCTTGGTCAAGGATATTATGGCACTCTGTAAATTCAAAAACATATCGTTCAAGCTGCTTGTGAGACATTATGTGAAAGGTTCCCGTATGAGATATTTTAAGCATGCTCCAAAAAGATTCAATCTCATTGGCATGAATCATTCTTCGGACAAATTCTTCTGCACTATGATTCACCACTTCTCGGTTGGTCAGTCCACTGTAAGCAGTATTGTTATCCGTATACGTGACGGTTTCTGGTTGCGTGTTTTGGGTAATAAAACTATGCATGGTCAACATGGAGGTGTCCACAACGACTTGAGCACTGACCTGATTGGTTTCATGGTCCTTAATTCCAAAATGAATTTTTAAACTAATCTTGACAGCTAGATTCGTAAATCAAACCCATTATTGCGAGACGTTTGATAACTATTTCAGTATTTTCGGGCGGACACTATTTAGTAATGGCGTTTCCGACACGAAGTCGAAAGCCGTTCACCAATTCGTGATATTATGTGTTAGAACTTTTTGACATTATTGTGCTTTTGTGTAACCATCTATAAGCGTCATTAAAAAGGTTACAAGTTGAATCTTATTACGAAAGTTCTTAATTTCATTCAGTTATCTGTTACTTGGGTAGTAAGTTAATATTGGGCTCAAAGCTGATAATCTGTAGTACTCATTCGCAAAGGCGAAATCCAAAATGGATCTTACAAAATTAGCAAAAAACATCTTCGGTTCAGCCAATGAACGTAAACTGAAATCATTGCGATCAACAATCAATAAAATAAATGATTTGGAGACCACGTTTGCAAAACTCAAAGATGATGATATTCCAACAAAAACTGCTGAATTTAGGCAACGATTGAACCAAGGAGAATCCTTGGACAATATCTTACCGGAAGTTTTTGCTCTCACACGTGAAGCCGGCAAACGGGCATTGGGACTTAGGATCTTTGATGTTCAGCTTATGGGTGGGATATTTCTTCATCAAGGTAACATTGCCGAAATGAAAACAGGGGAAGGTAAGACCCTTGTTGCAACACTCCCTGCTTACCTGAACTGTCTGACGGGTAACAGTGTTCATATCGTCACCGTAAACGAGTATCTTGCAAAACGCGATGCCGAATGGATGGGGAAAATTTATAATACTCTCGGAGTATCTGTGAGTGTAATCCTGTCGGAGTTTGATAAATTTGGCAAACGGGATGCCTATAAAGCTGATGTTGCCTATGCCACAAACAACGAGTTGGGTTTTGATTATCTGCGTGATAACATGGTGCCTACATTGGAGACAATGGTGCAAAGAGGACATCATTTCGCAATTGTTGATGAAGTCGACTCCATTTTGATTGATGAAGCTAGAACTCCACTGATTATATCGGGGCCTTCCGATGACCGGTCTGAACTGTATAAAACCATTCAGGATCTCATGATTGAAGTCAATCCCGATGATTATGAGTTAGATGAAAAAACCCGCAATGTAACTCTTACAGAAGAGGGTAATGAGCACTTGGAGGTTCTGCTTAAGAACAAAGGATTGCTTTCGGATTCACAATCGCTTTACGATGCAGAGTCAGTAACAATCGTTCACCATATAACCCAAGCTCTGAGGGCAAATCAAGCCTACACTAAAGACAAAGATTATATCATCCGCAATAACCAGATTGTTCTCATTGACGAGTTTACAGGTCGGATGATGCAAGGCCGAAGGTTAAGTGAAGGTTTGCACCAAGCCATTGAAGCCAAAGAAGAAGTCACAATTAATCCAGAAAACGTAACTTTAGCTTCAGTGACCTTTCAAAATTACTTTAGACTTTACAACAAAATTGCCGGAATGACTGGTACGGCACTTACTGAAGCCGAAGAATTTGCTGAAATCTATGGGCTCGGAGTCATTGAGATTCCAACCAATGAACCCATTGCTCGGATTGATGACGATGATCAAATTTATCGAACGGCTCAAGAAAAAAATCACGCAATAATCCAATCAATCCGAAAGGCACATAAAAAAAAGCAACCCATTCTAGTTGGTACAACTTCGATTGACAAATCAGAAACTTTGTCAAAGTTGCTGACCAAAAATCGCCTCAAGCACAACGTGCTAAACGCTCGCCATCACGAAAGCGAAGCAAAAATTATTGCCGAAGCTGGACAACCCGGTGCTATAACGATCGCCACTAATATGGCTGGCAGAGGTACTGATATTCAATTAGGTGGCAATGTTGAAATGAGGGTAATGGAGAAACTGGAGGAAAATCCCGAGAGTGATCCCGTTGAACTGAGAAAGCAAATTGAGATAGAAGCTGATGATGCAAAAAAGATCGTTAAAGATGCCGGTGGTTTGTATGTATTGGCCACGGAAAGGCACGAATCCCGCCGCATAGACAATCAGTTAAGAGGGCGCTCTGGACGACAAGGAGACCCCGGTCGGTCAGCCTTCTTCTTATCACTAGATGACGATCTTATGCGGATATTTGGTTCGGACCGGTTACATAAGGTTCTCAACACCATTGGCATGAAAGAGAATGAAGCCATAGTTCATCCATGGATCAATAAATCGCTTGAGAAAGCTCAAAAGAAGGTTGAAGGTCGAAATTTTGATATTCGTAAGCAACTTTTGAAATACGACGATGTTATGAATGACCAACGCAAGGCCATATTCGCTCAACGCTTGGAGGTGCTTGAAAGTTCCGAGGTGACTGATGTCGTTCAAGATATGCGCTATGAAACAATTGACGATTTGGTAGGTCAATATATCCCATCGAATTCATATCCCGACCAGTGGGAAACCGAGAAGCTGCAAGCCGAAATTCTCAAAGGTGTGGGAGTCAAAGTCGACATAAAAAAGTGGGCCGATGAGGACGGAATTGATGATGAGGATATAGTTGAGCGGCTTTATGAATTATCGGATTCATTTTATGATAAAAGAGTGGCTGAAATTAGCCCAGAAATTATGGGAATAATGCAAAGGCACATCCTATTGACATCAATTGATATGCATTGGCGGGAGCATTTGTTGGCACTTGAACACTTGCGTTCTGTGATTGGCTTCAGGGGATATGCTCAACGAGACCCGCTCAATGAGTTTAAACGTGAGGGATTTGAATTATTTACCGCACTACTCAATAATGTAAAGCGAACGGTTACTCACATGATCGCTTATTCACAACCAGTAATACGGCGACCTGAACCCTCTGAAGAAAATTTGCAGGAGAACCGCAATTCGCACTTAAGTCAATCAAAAAGAACCTCTGCTAATGGTGCCGCCAGGCCCATTGGAAACCAATCTCAAATGGCTAGCGGAACAAAAATAGGCCGCAACCAGCCGTGTCCCTGTAATTCGGGTAAGAAATATAAACATTGCTGCGGCCGAGCTGGGGGTGGAGCACCAAAGATCGGTTGACTCTAGATAGGGATTCAAATGGTTAATTTTCTAATTTGGGTTTCGGCATATTATGGGTCTGACCCATCAGCAAGATAAGTAATATCTTGTAATACCAATTTGGCTCGAGCATGTAAAAATTCATTATAACAAGCGGTCACACTTTTTGTGCCAACGATTAAACTATCAAATTCAACCAGATGTGTGCTGAGCCATGATTTCAAATCAGACTTTTCAATTATTGATCCTGCGTAAGCCTTACTTGCAACACTTTGCAAATACTCCATTGGATTTTTATCATGGGCTTCTCTATTTGTTCGTCCACTAATAAGCATACAGTTCATGACCAAGTTTGGATCAGCGTCTGGTGCATATTGTTTTAAATAGTTCTTTGGAAAAATGTGATGATATTCACGATCTTTTATACTATCCTCTCGGATTTCTTCCCCAGTGCCGATGTCTTTTGCACTTCGTCTTAATGAAATTGCCAATAATGACTTTGGAAAAGCAGAACTTGTTGGCCAAGATGCGCACTTGATTTCTTCCATTAATGGCAATTCACACTTCCAAATTGGGACTTGTTTTAATTCATTACCGCTTTCTATTACCTTACAAAGCTCACTATAATCTTCCCTCAATCGCGTTGCAGCCGTTGATTTGTATCGGTCAGTAAGAAAAGCACGCCAAAGGTAGGCACGAGCTGTTTTTTCCATTGCCGCCTGCTTGCCAGGCTCTTTGGGCATTAGTTTGTATAAAGCCGGTAGAACTCTTAACGGAATTACGCTAGGTAACCTTCGACTATCCCAGATTTTATCCTTACGTAAAAGTTTAACTACCCATTTAACACCTTTAATTATTTCATCAGAGTTAATTTTTAAATCCTCAAGTACTTCATTCTTTTTGTAAGATCCTTCAACAGGTACAAATCCTGTTCTAAGACAGGCTACCTTTAATAATAAATCACCAATCGTGGGACGGTCAATGTACTGATCTAAATCAACAACTTCTTTTTCAGTTTGGTCTCGCAATTTTCTTAATTTTGTGTTCTGTTTTAAAAGGGCTTCAGCGACCACAATATCAAACTGCTTTAGGTTGACTGATGATGTATTTAGGTTAACAAAAGTCTCTATCGCTTGGCTATCCGTTGTAGATTCACTTAAGGTGAGGTGAGGGATATTATAGTTTCTAATTTTATTTATTTGAATTTCTATCCAATCTTGAAAATCTTGCAATTGAACTGTTTCATCCTGTCTAGAATCGTCTGCAAATGCGCTTCGAATCCAAACCTTGACGTTATTATTGTACTCTTCTGACCCTACTTTGTATCGTAGGAGTTTCATTGGTACAAATCCCTTTGAAAGGCATTTCTTTGGGTCACTGACCCATTTATATGAACTGTTAACAGATATTATAAAAATTTTTTCATTTTTGTCTTTGCTGTATGGGATGAGGTATGTTCGATTAATATTATTCCTCACTAATACATGCCACAAAGCGGAAATACGCTGTTGCCCATCAATAATTAAAAATTCAATGGGCTTATCTGACTTTGTTTTAGCACCCTCAAGCGGTCTAGGGTCAAAAGGTAGATATTCATCAGCTTGATTAATCTTTTGAAGCATTAGACAACCAATTGGTCTGTCATCAAGTATAGCATTGAGAAGTTTCTCAATCCTATCTTTTTTCCACACAAAATCCCTTTGGAACTCAGGGATTAATACTTGAGCATCGCTTACTAGCTGAAGCCATTGGCTGATTGACTTATGTTCTGGAATAATTCCACTCATACTAAACCTGACTTTCTTCCTTCAAAACCGAAAGAACTTTGAATTATAGATATTGCTCTGCTTATTTCTTTATCATTAGTGAACCTTCCAACGCCAATCCGAAGTGAAGAATCTGCTTGTGAGCGCGAAAGTCCCATTGCCCGAAGAACATGTGATGATTGAGTATTCGTCGCTTCGCAAGCTGAGCCTTTAGCGATTTCTAATTCTGCCCATGCATCAATGAGTGAGTCTGAACTAATTCCCTTGCAAGCAATGTTCATACAACCAGGTGCCCGAAAATTAGGATGGCCGTTAAGTTTTACTTGTGGGATAACTGAGAGTATTCCATTCCATAACCGCTGTTCAAGAAGAATCGACTTTTCAGAATCCTGATTCCGCTCAAGCAAAGAAATTTTTGCGGCCTCTCCAAAACCTACACATAAGTTAACTGGAAGAGTGCCAGGACGCAAACCTCTTTCCTGCCCTCCACCGAATGTAATCGGTCGAATTAAAGCCGATTTAAGTTGTTTGATGTAAAGTGCCCCAATTCCCTTTGGCCCATATACCTTATGTGCAGAAAAGCTGGCTAAATTTACATCCAAGGAAATTACATTGACTGGCATTTTACCTAATGCCTGTGCACAGTCGCTATGTAAAAGAGCTCCATCATTGTTACAGATTTCTGAAATCTCCTTGATGGGTTGAATGACTCCTGTTTCATTGTTCACCAGCATGACTGATACAAGCAAAGTGTTTGAATCAATGTATTTCCTTAATTCATTGACATTCACTATTCCATCTTTTCCTACACCAACAGAGATTACTTCATACCCTCTGCTTCTTAACTGTTTGGTTGTTTCCAGTACCGATTTATGCTCAGTTGATACGGTGATGACTCGGTTTCGCTTTGATTTATTCGCTTCTATTGTTCCTAGAATAGCAAGGTTATTGGATTCAGTTGCCCCGGACGTAAATATTATGTCATTTGTTGGGGCACCTATTGCCAAAGCAATCTGCTTTCTAGCGTTTTCAACAGCTTGACGAGCTTTAATTCCACTAACATGTGTCGTAGCGCTAGGGTTCGCAAAGCAATCTGCTAAATAAGGTTGCATTGCCTGAATTACCCTTGGATCTACAGGAGTTGTTGCCTGGTGGTCCAAATAAATTCGTGAATGTTTAGTCCGTACAGTCACAAGGCAAGGTGTATGACGGTTTTTTTTGAATTGGTTCTTCAAGCGTATCAATGATATTTTGATATTCTAGCCGATTTGCTCCAAAGAATCCAAACCTTGTGCGAGCATTAGGGTCTTTGCTAGAGGTGACTTCACGGGCATATCGATTTTCAAAATCTGCCCACCATGAAATACTACTTGGTGACGATTGAGCGTTTTGCTCTTCACTTTCAGAAATAGTTGCTATTTCCCTCAGTGTTCGCTCACCCTTCATGAAACAAAATACACAGTTGGAAAGATTTACTTGTGGAGGTGTTTCTAGATCAAACACTTGTGTTGACCAGAAATCCAAAACATCTAATTTAGTGAATCCTGAATCAAAAAGTGGGGCATATACATATTCCCCACTAGCTATTCTCTTTTTCCCATCTGTTTCGCTATTTCTTTCAAGTATGTTACTGACTCGTCTTGGTTCATCAGCACGAAGGCCTACCAATGAAATATATTCAACTGGGTCCGGCCCATTAAGTTGAGCCTTAGAGTCGAAACATTTTTTTGCAATATTTGGATTGTTAATTCTTGAAAGCTTAGCTTGAGTAAACTTTTGGAATGATTGAGTTGGTCTGTGAACTGGGCAGGAGAGATGATATCGTACAGTTGATGATCTTTTACCAAAAGTGGATGAATTTAACCAAGGCTCACCGAACCAATGGCCTAGTCTAGGAGTTGAGTCTGTTTGTGTCTTTGCATTTAAAGTTGACCTTCCAAACCAATCCTCTAAAAACTTAAATGTAGTATTTAGCTTTAAATACTCTGTGCAAGTTCTAGCAAAGCGAGTAGGTAGTGCTTGCTTCCATGAAACTAATTCCTCAAAAACCTCGCCATGGCATTTGTATCCATCAGGGCAGTTTTCTGAAAATATTTCGGGTTCAACCATTCTGTAACTTGGCAAACGAGTCCACTTGCCTCGTCTTGCATCCTCAAAAGACTGAAATTCTGTCCAAATAAACGGAATGTTAAAGCGTTGTTCGGCTATTCGCTTACAGAGTGTTGCAAAACGGTAAGTTGCTGGGTGTTCAGCTGAGGTATTGTTGAAAACAATGACATCTCCTCGTGAACGCTTTAATTGTTTGCCATATAATAACCCTAGTAGCATTAATGCACTAGAACGACCTCCAGAGAATTTAACAACATGAGGCCAATTTTTGTGCTGGCTGTCATGATAATCCAAACTAAATTTGGGAACTCTCCTGAGTCTTGGAAGTTCACTACTTCCACCATTATGAGTCATACTTTAATTTTTCTAAAGATTTCAAGATTTTCCTGTGGAGTCATTGCACCTAAAACATAGTAAGCATTTTGAACACCAATCTTTGCAAGAAAGTCTTGTACTCTTGACCGTTTATTTCTTGAATTGTCTTGGTCTATATTTGATTCAATCAGTCGAGCAATTGCCGCAGAGCGGACATTGCGGTCACTAACAACAGTGAGTCGTTTCACAGCATGTTGAATAAGTTGGTCCCAAGTTGCGTCTGTTATACGCAAGTGTTTCCAGACTTTTTCCCAATTCAAATTTAAATCTTCGGCAACCTGATTACTGATGAAACCGCGCCACCATCCCCGAGATATCCAACAGTCAACAAACACAGATACGTATCCTCGGACTTCGGGTAACCCTCCTAGTTGCCGTAAAATAGTCCGTACGCATTTATCTAACTGGTCGATATTGTTATTTTCTGAGGCCTGAATTGCTTTTTCCAAGCGAGCTCGGCCTGTTTCGTTGGATTTAGACCTTGATGTGGCGATGTCGGCAGGGTCAATTAACTCTAGTCTAACCATTTCTAACTGATAGGATGTCCAAAATGATGTCAAAGCAGCTAAATTTGGAGGTAGCTCTTTTAGCAAATCATAGTGTAATATTTCTGTTTCGAGTGGAGGATTGGCAATTTCTTGGCCGGTCAGTGGATGACTGACATTTCGAAAAGAAATCGGAAGTGATATTTCTGAAAAATGAGTATCATGAAAATATGAAACGAAATCGGAACAAGATTTTTCAACGGCATGAGCAAAAGCGAGTTGGTTTTTATATTTTGTATTATCGTCCTTTAATGCCCCCTTCTGAACTAAGCCTTGTCTTATCTGTGAAAGCTTCGCGGTATCATAATGTCGAAATTTTTGGTTGATGTTATCAAGCATACTCAAAGTAATTCAGTTATTATTTTCTACATCCAATTCATGCGGGTGAAATTCGGCAACAACTTGATTAGGATTAAAATCATCATTGAGCCAAGTTTTAAGATTCCTATTTTCTAAAACTTTATACAGTATATTAAGATTATGATGATCTTTAACAACTTTTAAATCTTGGGAACTGCATTCCTTATCGTTTTGAAGTTTTGAAAGCCCCTGTGAAAAGGCCATTGCATAGATGCTATTACGATGCTTGAACGATTGTGGATTTAATAACCCTTTATAAAGACTTTCTTCAACCCTAACATTAAAATAGAATCCCTGTTCAAAGGCTAGATCCACTTCAAAACTTCCCTTTTTTAGACTTCCGTCAGAGACCTTTTTAAATTTTAAAATACTCTGCATTATTGTTTCTGCGTCAAAAAAAGAATGTGTGGCTATAGTTGCTGCAATTGGAAAACGTATCTTCTTCTTTCGCCAAATCTCGTGCAGTCCATGAGATTCAGTTGCTTTTAACCCTTTTATTTCTTTTAAGGTAATTACTGAGGGCTGAAACATTAATGGGGGGCAATATTCTTGGGTTTTAATTTTAATTTCTTGTTCAACTTGAATAAATCCTTCATTTTCTACTGGCATTTTAATTGCAAATTCAACTTTACGATAAATGCAACTGGGAACAACAATAGTACAAGCAAAATTTGCTTTTCCTTGATTGACTAGTTTGGCAACTAAATTACTTCCGTGAATTCGATGCAAAACAACAACCGTATCTTTTTGAGATTCATTGTGTGGAATCTGCTTTACTTCATATGAATGACCCGCAATATAATCTAGTCCATTAGGAGATAAAACTGGATGGTTAGAAATTCGGGGTATGTATTCGTTCACGGAGCTTTACCATTTGAATGATTTTCTACTTTACGAGAAAAGACATCAACTTTAAATACGGTATCCTTGGGTATCCCTGATTTTAATTTTAATTCAAAGTTATAAATTTGATTCTTCGCAAGATCAGAAATACGGAGTTCTTTTGTGAAACCTCCAGGCTCTCTCGCAAATTTCAACCCAACAGATTTATCAATCAAAGGATTTGTACATGAGGCATCAGCACCATGGTCAATCAAGAGCCTAAGTTTGGCATCTACAATATCCAAGTCAGGTTTTAGTAAAATTTGAATTAAGTTACCATTTCTCCGTGCAGCTGTTGAACAAGAAATCTTCTTCCTAGCTGCTCTTGGTGGCGGGTTTGGGTTTGGGTTTGGGGGAGAGGGTTTAGGTTTAGGTTTAGGGTTAGGACCGTTGGATTTATCAGGGAGATCCTCAGGAACTATCTGGAATGTCCGCGTATAAGGCGTTCCGTCGCTACGATTTTTAGTTGCTATAGAATTAAAATTATCCTCAAGAGGAAAAAATGACATGAAATCATCAGGTATATGTGTTTCGGGATCATCTTTTATTGCCATTGCTTTAATTTCATCACGAATAGTTTGCATTAATTTCGTAAACTCTCTACGCTTTTCTTTGGGGAGGCGCGTTTTATCAATTGAAATGTGTTTTTCACCCTCTGCTTGACGGAGCAAATCAAAACCTTTGGAATTTTGAGTTTGAGCTGGAGTGTCAAACAAAACGACAGCGTTAAAACGCTTATATTCCGAAAAAATATTATTGCTCAATATTGGTATTTTATCAGTGATAAACATACCACTTCGGTAAATGGAAACCCGAGTTCTCTCGTTTACTTCTGCCGGTCTAAAATAAATGGAGAAATTGCCAAATTCCTCACAATTAAAATCCTTAAATTTCCCATTCAATATCGTCTGGCAAATAGCGTAGGCTCTACTTCCATTAATCACGTTCTCTCGTGATTGACTGTCATCTTTACTGCTTGCCAAATATTGCAAAGCTGAGTGTTTCGTTAGGACTTTATTTTCACCAAAATAATTTGCAACGACAGTTAGTTTACCACTATTAATCAGAGGAAAGAAATTTCGTGACGCCGCTTGGAATATAGTACCAACAGGGTCATTATCGTGGAAATCATTAAATGCCAGTATAAGCACAACTGTTCCACTACCATGACGCTCGGTTATTTGATCCAAAATTTTGTTTACAATAGGGGGTATGTTTTCTTGTTTTGGAAACTCAAATCGATTTTGAATGTCCTTATTTTCATTAGTGATGAAATATCCATCCTTTCCAAATAAATGATCTATATCATTTTTATAATGTGAGGCTAAAATGGCATGCCCAGACATCGTCCTGCAATTATCATTTGATACTCCACCGTAAATTACATACTGCAAGTCACTTGCTGAAAAAGCTGTATAATGACCTAACCCATATGAACCTGCTGAATTTGCATTTTCTCCGATTTTGTTTGTTAGACCATCGCCAAGTAGTGCATTCATTCTAATTGAATTCAATCCTGTGCCATTATCAATTACCTTCAGCACTTGAATTTTTGTTTTATTTAGTCCGGTATTAATTCGTTGAATTATTGCTTCGGCGGTTGGTGGAATATTTTTTTTGTGCGTATCTTTGGCTGCAATGAATGCATCACGATATTCCTCAATCCCGGGGATGTCTGAAACTGGTATTTTTTCAAACTCGAAATGGACTTCAACATTGTTGCCAATTGGCTCCACTGCATCCAAGCTATTTTGAATAAGCTCTCGAACAATAAAACTTGGTTTAGCATCGTTATCAGAAGAAATGACCTTTGATGCAAATCCCTCGGTCGTACTAGTTTGAAGAAACTTTAATTTTGCGGAGTGAGTCATTGGTGAAATTAATTATTGTCTTTATAACACTTTAATTTGAAAGCTAAGAGTTTAAAAGCAATTGATTAGAAATCAATTGTATTCCATTAACATTTAAAATGTTTATAGTTTAGCTGAAAGTGGAATTTTAATTCAGTTAAGCAACTTTGAGCAGGCGCTTTTGATAACTAAGAGTTCTCTTCTGTGCTTGTTTCAGCCAATGACTCTCGGGTTGTCTCTTAGCTAGCATTTCATCAATTTCAATTTCATCAAAACCACTCTG
>MPNP01000045.1 GCA_002239085.1 Rhodobacteraceae bacterium bin131
ATATCACCCTCTTCCTCTATCGCACTAATTACAGCATAGGATGCAGGTTTTGGGTCAGTGGGCCAATGCTTGGGAGAAAGATTAATTGGCATTGAGAGCCACTCGGCAATCCGAGCAAGTTCTTGTGTCCTATAGCGCTGCCTTGAAATATGCCGATCCTTAGGTGGTACTCCTCCGGTTTGAGCAAAAAGACCCATAATGTCCATAGGACGATATTCAATCTTACGTTGGCGTCGGTTGGCAATGAGTTCAAGCCGATTGCCCGCCAAATATGTAAAGGGCGATAAAACTGAAAAATAGTACGATATTGGTGTCATAACATTCATATCCTTCCAAGTGTTAATGAGGTCATTAAGTTAGATGATTTAAGAACTATTTTTCTGGTTATAAGTCTAATATTTCTTACTTCTTTTTATTTGGTTCATTCCGGACGGGAGATATATATGTGTTTGCATTGCTGCAGGAGAAAATGAGCCGACTTATGGAATCTGAATTAATTGGGAATTGTTCACTCACTGAGGAAATAAATTGTTTGGTAATGTGATTCCAATAGCTTAATTTATTAATAAATTCCTTCGGCCTTTTTTGAAAAATATCCGTGTGATCCACCTGTCAAGTTAATTTCACTTAATGATTAAAATTACCACGTAACCAAAATTTACCGAACCCACCCCTAACCCATTAATATTCTGAGGTTTGTATATGCATCCGTATAATTTCCCAAAACTGGTAAAGGGAAGTGCTAACCCCGATCTATCCTCTCATATCGCAAATTGTATCACCGCTCAAAGTGGCAAAAAAACTGAATTGCTTGAATCTCGTGTCGAAAGCTTCAACGACAAAGAAATCTACGTTGAACTGTATCAAAATGTTCGCGGCGAGGATATATTTATCCTCCAATCCACCTCACGGCCAGCGAACGACCATTTAATGGAAATTCTGATTATCGCTGATACTCTCAGGCGATCATCGGCCCAAAGAATTACTGCTGTTATTCCTTATTTTGGCTATGCCCGGCAAGACCGTAGAACTCGAGCACGAACTCCTATCACCGCTAAACTTGTTGCCAATCTGATCTCTCAAGCTGGTGTTAATCGGGTGTTGACGATGGACTTACACTCAGCACAAATTCAGGGCTTTTTTGATATTCCTGTTGATAACCTCTATGCTTCACCAATTTTTGAAATGGATATCATGAACTTGTTTAAAGGTCGTTCCGACCAACTGACCGTGGTATCTCCAGACATTGGAGGTGTGACTCGTGCTCGGGAATTAGCACAAAGGCTCGATGTTGATTTAGCAGTGATTGATAAACGAAGAAGCAAACCCGGTGAGATCGCTGAAATGAATGTAATCGGTGAAGTTAACAATCGCATCTGCATCCTAGTTGATGACATCTGCGATACAGCTGGTACTTTGTGTAAAGGATCTGATTTGCTGATGGAAAATGGTGCCTTGGAAGTCAATGCCTACATCACACACGGTGTGCTTTCAAACTCAGCACATACACGAATAAATAAATCCAGCCTCAATTCATTGGTCATTACAGACACGATTCAATATAATTTTGATCCCTCTACGAAGTCAAAAATTCGAGTGGTGTCGACGGCACCTTTGTTTTCACGAGCCATACTGAACATCGCCGATGGAACTTCGGTCTCCAGCTTATTCAAGACCGAAAACGTAAAATGGCTGTTTGGTAATATGGACTTGCCACTCTTTGGTCAGAACAATTAAATCTGATGCCCTTTGCGTGAGTGTTAATTACTGAATTTCAATCGCTTTGGCATCAGCGACTTTTTTGGAAGCAAGATCAAGCTCTAATCCAGACTTTCCTTCAGATTCATTGAGGAAATACTCAACCAAACCGTCTTTTGTTTCACGTGTAAACTCTTCCAATCGAAATACTCTGTCAGCAAGGACCACAACACTTGAGCTAGTAATTTCGGCAAAGCCACCCGAGATAACATATTTATTAGTCTCCTTATCCCCAACACAAGACACGATTCCCGGACGGAGAGCTGAAATAAGAGCGGCATGACCCTCCATCGCGGTCATATCGCCTTCGCTCCCGGGTAAATCAACCGCTGTAGCCTCAAACGAGGCCACTCTCTTTTCTGGTGAAACCAAATCAAATTGCATGTGATTATTTACTCTTCTTAATCGCTTTAGGCTATTTCCATTGCCATTTTTTGCGCTTTGGCAATGACATCATCAATTCCACCCACCATGTAAAATGCGGCTTCGGGATATTGATCACATTCACCATTGACAACTTGTTTGAAGCTTTCTATGGTCACATCAAGAGGAACCTGAACCCCAGGGGAACCTGTAAAGACTTCGGCCACATCAAATGGCTGTGAAAGAAATCGCTGAATTTTCCGGGCTCTGGCGACGGCAATTTTATCCTCTTCGGACAATTCATCCATGCCCAAGATTGCGATAATATCTTGTAAGGATTTATACCGTTGTAATATTCCCTGAACCTCGCGAGCCACTTGGTAATGTTCATCGCCAACGACGGCCGGATCCAAAATGCGAGACGTTGAATCAAGTGGGTCAACGGCAGGATAGATTCCCAACTCAGAAATGGCTCGTGATAATACGGTCGTTGCATCAAGGTGAGCAAACGAAGTTGCTGGCGCTGGGTCCGTCAAATCATCGGCAGGTACGTAGATTGCCTGAACTGAGGTAATTGAACCGCTACGAGTCGATGTAATTCGTTCTTGCAGGGCTCCCATATCAGTCGCTAAGGTCGGTTGATAACCTACCGCAGAAGGAATGCGGCCCAAGAGGGCAGAAACTTCAGATCCTGCTTGGGTAAACCGAAAAATATTATCAACAAAAAACAAGACATCAGTTCCCGATTGATCCCTGAATTGTTCTGCTAATGTTAAGCCTGTCAATCCAACTCGAGCTCGAGCTCCAGGTGGTTCATTCATCTGTCCATAGACCAGCGATACCTTTGATTTCGGGAGATCATTAATGTTGATCACTCCAGATTCAATGAATTCATGATAAAGATCATTTCCTTCACGGGTTCTTTCGCCCACGCCGGCAAACACCGAAAAGCCAGAGTGAACTTTGGCGATGTTATTTATGAGCTCCTGGATTAGTACTGTTTTGCCGACACCGGCTCCGCCGAAGAGACCAATTTTTCCGCCTTTAGCATATGGTGCAAGGAGATCAATGACTTTAATACCGGTTATAAGTATCTCTGTTTCTGTTGACTGCTCGGAATATTCAGGAGCAGGTTGGTGAATGGCTCTTTTTTCGTCTGATTCAACTGGACCTTTCTCATCAACAGAATCACCGACCACGTTCATAATGCGACCCAAGGTTGCGTCCCCGACTGGAACGGTAATCGGACTACCTGTGTCTTTGACTTCTTGACCGCGTACCAATCCCTCGGTGGAATCCATGGCAATGGTTCTCACTGTGCTTTCTCCCAAATGCTGGGCGACTTCTAAAACAAGCCGCTTGCCCTGATTTTCTGTTTCCAGTGCATTCAGAATTTCGGGCAGTCCTTCTTGGAACTGGACGTCTACAACTGCGCCAATTACTTGTTTGATACTTCCTTTGTCTGCTTTCTGATTTGGCTCAACTAAAACATCCATGGTGGTCTCCGTTCAATTAGAGTGCCTCGGCACCTGATATAATTTCAATAAGTTCTTTGGTGATTGCTGCTTGGCGGGAACGATTATACTTGATGGTGAGTTTGTCAATCATATCCCCAGCATTTCGGGTTGCGTTATCCATTGCCGACATTCGAGCCCCCTGTTCTGAAGCCGCATTTTCAATCAACCCCGTAAAAATTTCGTTGACAATGGCTTTGGGTAATAGTTCAGCAAGAAGCTCCTTTTCATCGGGCTCATAATCATAAAACGGCATCTCCGAGTCATCAATTTTCTTAACCTGTACAGGAAGCAGCTGTCGGGCGGTAGGAATTTGAGTAATAACTGATTGAAACCGACTGTAAAACATGGTTGCAATATCAAACTCGTCTGTGGCATATAAATTGAGTATCTGGTCAGCAATTCCCTCAGCAACTTCGTTGGTTATAGTCTTGTAACCCGCAAGATCAACATGATCAATGATTAAGTCATTAAAATCTCGTTTGAGTTGCTCGCGTCCTTTTTTTCCGATGGTTAATATTTTGACTGTTTTTCCTTGTTGAATTAACTTTTTGGCGTGATCTTTAGCCAAACGGACAATTGATGAATTAAAGCCACCACAAAGCCCTCTTTCGGCAGTGGCTACAATAAGGAGATGGACATCATCTTGGCCTGAACCCGAAAGAATTTTAGGGGCTGAAGGGTCAGCCCCGACCGACGTTGCCAAATTACCAATAACACCGGCCATTTTTTCGGAATATGGTCTTGCTTTCTCGGCCGCTTCCTGTGCTTTACGCAGTTTGGCCGCCGCAACCATTTGCATGGCCTTCGTTATTTTACGAGTTGACTTAACACTCTCAATACGGATTTTCAGATCTTTGAGACTGGGCATCCTACTTCAATCCAATTATTCAATTTAGGAGAAATTCTTAGCAAAGCCATCAATGGCAACTTTGATTTTGTCTTCTAGCTCGCCTTCAACCTTACGGTCATTATGCGTAATATCATCAAGGAGGTCTTGGCAGTTAGCACGGAGGTGATGAAGCAAACCCTCTTCAAATCTGACGACATCGCCAACTTCAATGGCATCCAAATAACCGCTTGTTCCAGCAAAAATGATACAAACGATTTCGGCATTGGTGAGCGGTGAATACTGAGATTGCTTCATCAATTCAGTCAATCGAGCACCGCGATTAAGAAGGCGTTGAGTAGCAACGTCCAAATCGGAACCAAACTGGGCGAAAGCGGCCATCTCACGATATTGAGCTAATTCCAGCTTGACTGTTCCCGCCACCGATTTCATGGCCTTTGTTTGAGCTGATGAGCCGACCCTTGAAACACTCAAACCGGTATTCACTGCGGGCCTAATACCTTGATAGAACAGCTCAGTTTCAAGGAAGATCTGTCCATCAGTAATTGAAATCACATTGGTTGGGATATAAGCCGAGAGGTCACCTGCTTGGGTTTCGATGATTGGAAGCGCCGTCAGTGAACCACCTTTGAAATCAGAGTTGAGTTTGGCGGCTCGTTCTAACAGTCGCGAATGTAGGTAAAATACATCCCCTGGGTAAGCTTCGCGACCCGGGGGGCGACGAAGAAGCAATGACATCTGCCGATAAGCAACAGCTTGTTTTGATAGATCGTCATAAATAATCAATGCATGACGTCCGTTGTCACGAAAATATTCGGCCATGGCAGTTGCCGAGTACGGCGCTAGAAACTGCATTGGGGCAGGATCAGAGGCTGTTGCTGCCACCACAATTGAATAATCCAAAGCCCCATTTTCTTCAAGCTTTTTAACAAGTTGAGCGACTGTTGAGCGTTTCTGCCCAATTGCCACATAAATACAATAGAGCTTTTTAGACTCATCATCACCAGCAGCGTCATTGTATGATTTTTGGTTGAGAATAGTATCCAAAACTAAAGCAGTTTTACCGGTTTGGCGGTCACCAATGATTAACTCACGTTGCCCGCGACCGATTGGAATCATTGCATCAACAGACTTCAACCCAGTAGCCATGGGTTCATTAACAGACTGGCGGGGAATAATACCTGGGGCCTTCACATCAGCGACGGCTCTATGCGTGGTCGTAAGAGGTTGCTTATTGTCAATGGGATTTCCGAGTGCATCAACAACCCGACCAAGCAACTCATCACCGACAGGAACATCAACAATGGCATCTGTTCTTTTGACAACATCGCCCTCTTTAATCGACCGGTCATCACCAAATATGACAATTCCAACATTATCGGCTTCAAGGTTCAGGGCCATTCCACGAATGCCACCATTAAACTCAACCATTTCACCGGCCTTGATGTTGTCCAAACCAAAAACGCGTGCGATTCCATCGCCGACACTGAGAACACGCCCGACTTCGGCGACTTCTGTCTCTTGGCCGAAGTTTTTAATTTGGTCTTTAAGAATAGCTGAAATTTCAGCTGCTTGAATATTCATCAATCAACCTCTTGCAATTTATTTTTCATCTTGATCAACTTAGTCCTAATTGAACTGTCAATCAGCTTGGAACCTATACTCACTCGCATACCACCGATTAAAGAGTGGTCAACTTTAATGATGGGGTGAATTTCTTTACCAATTTTTTTCTCAAGGCTTGTAATAAGTTTTTGTTTTTCGTCATCTAACAATTGATGGGCAACGACAACTTTGACCTCAACGATCCCTTTATATTCATCTATAAGCCTCTTTAACTCGTCAAGAAACTGTGGTAAAACGAATAGCCGTCGTTTCATTGCCATGAGGCCAAGGGTGTTCTTGACATAAGTGCCTAGACCAAGATAATCTGCAATTTTACCCATACTCAGACGTGTTTCATCGCGGGTGTGGATGGGAGATGAGATAAATCTTTTAAAATCTTCACTGTTTGCGAGGACTTCTTGTAAAGTGGCAATGTCTTTTTCCAAGTCACTAATTTGATTATCCCCAGACATAAGCTCAAACAAAGCTGATGCATAACGGGAAGCAGCCCTTGCTGATATTGACAAACCTTCAGCCACCAAAAACTCCGATGTATTGAACTCTAGATGTTTATAACTAAAATTTTTTATTTAATTTTGGATCAAGTATACCTATCACCCTGTTGGCTTTGCAAATCTCAAATAGGTAAGTTATATCATTTGTCTATAATCAATCCTGATTATTTTCCAAACGCGTCAGTTTTTATTGTTCTCCTTGTGTGGTCTTTATACACTGATTGGATGCACACTTCAAACTAAGTTTTTTCTTGTCAAATCGTCTAACCACAGTTCAATCTGACTCATTCCAAAATGTATAATCAGAGTAAAATGAACTTTCCTGTGTGTCATTGAACTATCCATACTTTCTTGACTACCGACATTTAATCGGTCTGAAGATGTGTATAATTTAACCCTAGAGATTGAAAAAATGGTGAAAACTGAAATTGTCTGACAATCAAGTTGATTGTGGCTGTTCACCTTACGTTTCTGAAACTAGGAAATTGAGGATGAATAGAGTATAAGTATTGAATGATTATTCCAGAATGGGGAAAGGTAGAATAATTTGCTTATCATAATGAACAAAAGTTTCAGGTTCTTATAATGATGACTAACAATCTCGCATGAATATTAGGCAAACGGAACAGAAAATCTCTTGGAAGCTCTTAAGCAAATAAAACCGACAAAGCGATACCGACAAGTCACAAAAGAAAAGACTGGCGGAGCAACCTACACACCAAAAGTGCTCTCTGATTTTGTTGCAGAAAAAATTATTAGGGCCGCAGGAAGCTTTTCTATAAATCAGACAATCCGCATTCTTGACCCAGCTGCGGGTCATGGAGAACTTCTGATAAGTTTAATTAATCAATTCCCTAAAAAGCATAGAGATAAAATTGAAATTTATGGTTTTGAAACCGATCAAAATGCAATAAAAATCGCTACAGAACGAATAGCCGAGAACTTTCCTAACAATACTGTTTGTTTTGAACACCGTAATTTTCTAGAGTTTGTCTTGGAATGTTGTAAACAAGACATACCAAGGGCATATGATTTGATAATTGCAAACCCTCCTTACGTCCGCACTCAGATTATGGGTGCAACCCAAGCAAGGATTCATTCGGAACAATTTGGGCTTTCAGGCAGGTTCGACCTGTATCATGCATTTATTCTCGCCATATCAATGATTTTGAAATCCACGGGTGTGGCAGGAATAATTACTTCTAATCGTTTTATGTCAACAAAATCTGGAGCTTGTGTTCGAAACGCTCTAATGGAACGGTTTAACATTCTTCATGTTTGGGATTTAGGAGATACAAAGATTTTTAATGCTGCTGTTTTACCAGCTGTACTCATTACTGAGGGCAGAAACCGAAGAAAAGTTAGGAACCCCACATTTACGTCAATATACCAAGTTCAGCTCACAGCAGAAAATTGTGCCAGTAACCCAATTACTGCTTTGAATTATGAAGGTATAGTAGAAACTGATGATGGTAAATGCTTCCAAGTCAATCATGGCGAATTGGATACGAGTGGAACTCCTGATGGAGTGTGGCGAGTTGCCACAAAACAAGCTGATAATTGGTTAGCAAAAGTTCAAAATAATAGCTGGGGGACATTCCGTGATATCGGAAAGATTCGGGTGGGTGTAAAGACTTGCGCGGATAAAGTCTTTATACGCAAAGATTGGGATAAATTTCCTGAAGCAGAGCGGCCTGAATTACTAAAACCGTTGATAACATACCACGTTGCTCAACAATACAAAAGTCTGTCATCAAACCATATTACGAAAATCCTATATCCTCATGAAAGTGTAAAAGGTCATCGCCGCACCATCGAAATAAATAATTTCCCTCAGAGTAAAAAATACCTAGAATCACACCGCCACACTTTGGAAGGTCGATCATATGTGATCGATGCTGGTCGGGAATGGTATGAAATTTGGGTCCCTCAAAACCCGGCATCTTGGGCAAAACCCAAGCTGGTATTTAGAGATATTTCAGAGAAACCTACTTTCTGGATTGATTTAGATGGGTCTGTGGTTAACGGCGATTGTTATTGGCTTACTTGTGAAAATTGTAACCAAACAGATTTACTCTGGTTAGCTGCTGCTGTAGGAAACTCAACATTTATTGAAAAATTTTATGACCATTGTTTCAATAATAAGTTGTATGCAGGGCGTCGCCGTTTTATGACTCAATATGTTGAGAATTTTCCTCTCCCTAATCCTGAAAGTGCTATTGGTAAAAAAATAATTGCGACTACCAAAAGAATATACAGAGTTACTCCTTCGCAAGAAGCGAGTAAACTTCAAAAAAGACTGACTCAAATGGTATGGCGGTCATTCGGTTTCGCTGTTGAAGAAATCAATAGCTAATGGTCTTTGTATCTGCGTATTATGCACTTTACCCTAAAACTTGGAAAATCTAGTGTGCGACAATCAAGTTAAGATGCAGATTTTTAGGTATCGTAAAGGCAATAAGCGGCGCCTTCAATGTCTCCAGATTCTCATCAGGTCTTAACAATTGTATGAGAAATTGGTGCAACACCATTCTCAATGGGACGGTTGAGGTCAACTCCTACCAAATACAACAACTCCATATTTTCCACTTGGCATCAGTTAGAGGTCAGACAAAGGGGACAACCTTCCTTGTCCGGCAAGTAGACATTAAATCATCCTTTAGCAATGTCTGTGACCTTCAACAGTTCATTTGCCCTGATAACCTTGTCTTAAGGGTAAAAGAACGGCGGAAGGAAGATCGGTTGTTTCGATATTCAAGTTTACACTTAAAATCAATTTAATAAAGGTTCTTTAGCTTTGCCAAAATTTTAAGCTTAGTATGACATAAACTACCAGAAATTCAAGCCGCCCGATTATCATCGTCGCTGATAAAATCACTTTCGCCATTTGATTGAGGCTTTGGTAATTTCCATTAGGGCCGATAATTTCACCAAGCCCCGGTCCAATATTAGCTAAAGCCGCGCCACTTCCCGAAACAGCGGTGATAAAGTCCAAACCTGTCAGTGACAACAACAATGCCATGATGACCAGCGTTACCATGAACATGAAAAAAAATAAGATGACTGAAGTTAATACTTCCTTAGAGATGGTTCGAGTACCGATTTTTGCGTTGATTATAGCGTTGGGAGTGATAATCTTTTTGATCTGTGCAATAATGGCCGCAAGGAGTAGCTGATAACGAAAAACTTTTATTGAACAACTGGTTGACCCAACACAGCCACCAATTAACCCGATGAAGAAAAACACAACGACCGGGAAAGCACCCCATCCATTGTAATCAGCGCTGACATAACCTGTTCCAGTTAAAATTGAAACGCCATTAAACAGTGCCTTGCGAATTGCTGCTTCAGTATCAAAACCATTAACTAGCATCAACCACGCAATGAGAACAAGTGCGATCACTGCGATGATTGACAAAAAGAACCTCACCTGAGAGTCCTTGAACATCGTTGTCCGTGATCCTCTGATACTCTCGACATACAAAATAAAAGGTAATGATGCAGCTATCATAAAAATGATGGCAACATATTCTGCAGGTACCCCTAGTTGCGTAAAGGAGTTATCATAATTCCCGTAACCACCCGTTGCAACGGTCGTCATTGAATGGATGACAGAGTCAAAAATGGACAATCCAACCGAACTATAACTCAGAAAACACAATAACGTAATAATCAAATAACTCACCATGACCCATTTGGCATTGGTTGTCGCATCAGGTAAAACTGTTTGCATTTTCTGGTAACTTCTATCCATGATAAATTGCATCCCAGAAACACGAAACCAGGGTAATATTGTCATGGCAATAATGATAATTAAAATCCCCCCGATCCATTGAAGAAGTCCACGCCAAAGGAGGATACCTTTTGGCATTTCCTCAAGGTTAGTTAGAACTGTTGCCCCGGTTGTAGTTAAACCCGAAATAGTTTCAAAATAGGCATCAATCAGGGATAGATTGGGCGTACCAAAAATAAATGGTAAAGCACCAAGAAATGGAATAACGACATAAATGCAAAACACAAACAAAAACGTTTGCCGATTGTTCGTTCCAAACTTAGTTATTTGTTTAGAAAAAGTTGCCAGAATAAGAATTGTTCCGACTAATGATGTTAATCCCGAGGATATCACCCAAGCCACCCATTCCCCATCTGCAGCAAAGATGCTCAGAACCAAGGGAAGTAACATGATTACTCCCAAAAACAAAATCATCCAGCCAATAACATTCCCGACTGGTCGAACATCAAACATTCAAAAACTATACTTTATTGAATTAGAAAATTTAAATGATATGAGTTTAGCCAATCTGACCTGGGTCATTGGTAATTCGCTCAATATTGACCTAACTTTTACCATGAATTACAATAGATAATCCATATTAAGATAATTTCAAAACCGTACTTAATACCTAAATTCTTAAGCCATCTGTAACGATTCGTATAATAACTCCGCAATTCCAAGATTGTCGCAGTGAGCCAAAATAATTTTCAGTGAAACCTCTCTCCCTCCTTTACCATTAGTCCCAATAGAAAAATATGTCTCAACTCATAGCCAAAACTTACTGGAGTTATACTCTATCTTTATACCATTTAAATTTGTAAGCTTGGAATAGCCGTGAATAATTTCTTTCTTCACTGTCTCTAGGTTTTCCTTACCATTCAACCCATTTACTCCGCTTTTTTCCATTCAGAATTGCTAAACAATTCGTTATTTCTGGTCAAAAAGTGATGCCTGAATATTATCAATAATTTAAAGTAAGAGCTTGCGCTATCAGTTGGTTGAGATATGATGACCCATTTAAGAGTGATTCATACGCTACAGACTTGAACTGTTTACGCAAAACTCATTTTATTGGCAACCCAAAGGTAAGTTGCTATGACATCTAAATCAGAATTAATTGACCGCCGAGTCATTGCATTGAAAAGAAAAAGGCGTCAACCTCAGAAAAGCTCACTCTTTAAACTCTACGAACAAGCTGCCGAGGACGTGAAGCAAAGACTCTTTGATGCCAAGGCCAATCCCAAAAAAATTGCCATCGTGAGTGGCTTTCCAGACGTTTGGCAAGAACTTTTTCCAACCGCTGAATTGATCAGTGACACCGAAATCTTAAATTTTTCTACAAGCAACTATGATCTTATTGTCCACGGCTTATGCCTTCAATTGAGCAACGACCCACTTGGTCAAATTATTCAATGTCGCAGAGCATGTAAGCCAGAAGGTTTGTTTATTGCCGTTTCTTTTGGCGCAAGAACTCTTCAAGAACTACGCACCGCACTCATTCACTCAGAAATTGCAATTAAAGGCGGTTCAAGTCCACGCGTAATTCCCATGGGAGATCTGATGGATCTTGGCAATCTCACTGTCCGGTCAAATTTAACTCACCTTGTTTCCGACAGATTGGAAGTTAAACTCTCCTTTAAGTCATTATTTGAAATAATGCATCATTTAAGGAATATGGGCGACACAAATTGTTTAAGTGCTCGCCAATCACAATTCACACACAAAAGATTGTTCACCCATGCTAATCAATATTACATGAAACATTTTACCTGTCCAGATGGAAATGTTTTTGCAACCTTTGAGTTGATATTTATAACTGGCTGGGCTCCTACAAAATAAATGGATTACTGACAATGAATAAAATCATTCACAACAAGGATTTTCTACCCTCCGATCACCCTGAGGTAAAATTCGGCAAAACAGGTATTCTATTGGCTAATTTAGGTACTCCTGAGGGCTACGATTACTTTTCGTTACGCAAATATCTCTCACAGTTTCTTTCAGACCAACGTGTCATTGACTACCCCAAATGGCTCTGGCAACCTCTTTTGCAGTTAATCATTTTGTCAAAAAGGCCCTTCACCTCAGGCAAAGCTTACAAAGAGATTTGGAACCACGAAGCTAATGAAAGCCCCCTTTTAACTTACACGCGTGAGCAAAAACAGGCTCTGGAGGATTTGATTGAAGCAAACCTCGGAGAACAATGCATCATTGACTACTGTATGCGTTATGGGCAACCATCTGTCGCGAGTAAGGTAGACCTGCTTGTGGAGAAGGGCTGTACCCAGTTATTGTTTTTTCCTTTGTATCCTCAATACTCTGCCACAACTACAGCAACAGCGTGTGATGACTTGTGGCGCCACCTCCTGAAAATTAGGCGACAACCTTCAGTAAGGGTCGTTGCCTCATACTTTGATGACCCTCTTCACATAGCGACATTATCACAATCCATACGGCTGGCCTTTAAGGAATTAGACTCTCGGCCTGATACTCTCCTTCTTTCATTTCATGGTTTACCTAAAAGGTATCTTTTAGAAGGAGACCCTTATCATTGTCACTGCCAAAAAACGGCTCGGCTTGTCCGGGAATCGCTCGGCAAGGATTTTGTTCCGATTCAGGTTTCATTTCAATCGCGTTTCGGCACTGAAGAGTGGCTCCAACCTTACACCGTTGAAGAAGTTGCTCGGCTTGCTAAAAGCGGGGTTAGACACCTCGCAGTTGCGGCCCCCGGTTTTGCTTCTGATTGTATCGAAACTTTGGAGGAAATTAGTGGTGAAATTAAAGAATCCTTTATTGAAGCCGGGGGACAAAGATTCGACTATATTCCAGCCCTGAATGCCTCTGAGCTGCACATAATAATGCTCTACAAAATTATACTAAACAACTTGAGTGGTTGGGTTGAGACTCACTAGTATCTCAACACCGTTGAAGTGATATAATTGATTTGCATTATTCTCTGTCAACAGTCAACGCCAATTAATTGCGAGCAGTATTTCTTCTTCAATAATCAGGGCAATCGTGCATGCCTATCCGGTGGTATGGTTGGAGCTGACATTGGGGAGTATTCAAAGAGGATAATCATGATTCATGATGGATACTACAGGTAGAATAATTGACAAAGTTCATCTGACAAAGGATGAAAAGCAGTCTTGACAAGAGCGTATTAAGAGTGGCAAGGGTTTGACCCAATCACGCTATCGGACATATGTTCTGTTATGAGCCAACGCGACCCGTTCGGGTGGCCGATACATTGACAAGGATAGAGCTGATATTGTTGGTGTCGGTACCGCAACGGTTGAGTGGGTGCGTCAACAATGCGCTGTGGAGAATGTTGAAGCGGGTTGGGAACGCACGGTTCAAGAGAACCGTAAGAAGCGTCTACTGGATGGTGATGGTGAGGCTACATTAACCATGTTGGCCTGTTCCACACCGCCACAGGGTCATGCACAGTGGCGTTTAAAACGGTTGTGTGAGAAGGTGGTTGAATTGGAGATTGTGGACACGATTTCCGCCGAAACGGTGCACCGGTCACTCAACAAAACAGCTTAAAACCATGGTATCAGAAGTGCTGGTGTATTCCCATGGAAGAGAATGCCGATGGTGTCTATGCCATGGAAGATGTTCAGGATTTTGACTGTCTATCCTGACCGGTTCGTCCGGGTCAACCGGCGTGCGATGATGACGAATATGAATGGAACGGCTCATCTCTTCATGCCGTCGACTCCACGGCTAGGATGGCGTCATGTGAAAGTCATCGACCGTCGGACCAAGCAGGGTTGTGTCCATGTGTTGAAAGGCCTTGCCGATGGTCACTGCCCCGAGAAGAACATTGTCGTGGTCATGGACACTTTGAACACGCACAAACGGTCTACCTTGTATGGCACATTCAAACCCACTGAGGCCCGTCGTCTGGCCGACCGATATGAGGTTTGCCATACACCCAAGTACGGGAGTTGACGTACCAATGTCTTGCACAGTGTATCCCTGACCGTGCAACGATGGTTCGTGAAACTAAAGCTTGGGCGGATTATCAGAATGATAACTTTAACATTTGTAAGGGGTTATTATATGGAGATTGTAAGATAGTATTTTAGTTGGAGGATCATCATGAAGATAACTCATTACCTGTTTTTTGATGGCAATTGTGAAGAAGCCTTTAATCGTTATGCCGAAATCTTTGAGGTGGATAATTTGTATATCCAACGTTTCAGTGACATGCCTGGAGAAAGCCCTTTTTCAAAGGATATGGGTGACAAAATCATGTTTGTGTCAATGAGCCTTGAAGAAGGTTGCATTATGGGTTCTGATGATCCCACAGGTAATTACGAGAAACCAGGCGGGATGGCAATTTCACTACACTATGAGTCAGTGGAAAAGGCACGTGCAATATTCGAAAAACTCTCCGAAGGAGGTACGGTATTGATGAAATTCAAACCAACCTTCTTTTCGCCAGGATTTGGTACTTGTAAGGATAAATTCGAAATGCCCTGGATGGTTCATACAGATCAAGTTGAGTAATCCACTAAGTAAGTATATTCAGGTGTCTAGATTAGTTTCAGCATTTGACCGTTTGCGATCAAATTATCAAAAGGCGTTTATAGCCTATGTAATGGCGGGTGGCAAATCGGCCGCAACGGATTAAGGTCAATAACCAACCACATTGGTGCAGATTTTGTTAGAATTTGAATAGGAGTTGGGCACCTAGAAAGTAAAGATTTGGTACACAATTATGTTTTAGGTAACTTTTCAAAGAAGGATTCGGAAAGTTGGTTGGAAGAGTTGTTAACTGGGGTAAGACAAGGTTTCCCTGATTTGGTCAATAATAATCCCACGGAATTCTTGAACAAAATTAACCTTACAATGCAATCAAATTCCAGAGCAGCAACAACCCGTAATCGGTTAGAAGGATCCCCCGTTACCAAGCAAAAAAATGTGGAAGGAATTTTCGCCAAACTTTCCAAATTCTTTGAGTAGAGAGTTATTTACATTTAAATTTGTAATTTATCCTGATTAACGCTGGACTATCACCCTGATTGTCGCTCTATACACGATTTTCCATTGGTTTGAGGATTGGAGAGTCTGATACAAATTCTGCACCTCCCGACTCCTTAACTTTTTCTTAAACAAAAATAATATTCTTTTTCGTTTCCCCATTCTATAGGGAGTTGATTAAAGTCATGTTTCCATTCTGGACCAGCAAGAAAACGTCCGTATAACTTACTTTTCGATATGTAACGTGTCGATTAATATGTTCGGCCATAAAGTTTATTATGAACTCTCCTTTAGGTCCCTCAGAAAATCAAAAATGTGTTTTGAATATGCTTCTAGGACCTCAAAAATTTAATAGTTTTTCTCACAGAAACAGAATCTAATCCTAGTATCACTCCTTCATTGAATTGATGACCAAAGGCGAGTTACTAGATGGCTTGGATAGCTGTATCTAAATCCTCTAATATATCGTCTCTATCCTCCAATCCTACCGAAACTCTAACCAATCCATCATGAATACCAAATGAATTTCTTTGTGCTTGAGTAAGTCGTTGGTGGGTTGTTGTAGCCGGATGGGTCACCAAGCTTTTGGCGTCACCAAAATTATTGGTTACACGAAATATCTTCAGATTATTCATAAACCGAAATGCCCCCTCTTTTCCGCCCTCAACTTCAATTGCAAAGACTGTACCACCTTTCTTCATTTGCTTTTTTGCTAACGTATACTGTGGATGGCTTTTGAGGTGAGGATAAATCACCTTTCTGATCTTGGTAGACTTCTCAAGATTGGTTGCAACATGCATCGCAGTGTCTGCTTGGTAATTGACTCTGAGGTTCAACGTGTCCAAACTTTTTAGCATGATCCATGAATTGAATGGGCTTGGTGCACCTCCAGAGTGCTTCATATAGGATTCTAATGGGCCGCGGATGAAATCCTTTGTACCTAAGACAATTCCTCCTATTGCTCGCCCTTGGCCATCCGTATGCTTTGTCGTGGAGTAGACAACAACATTGATACCCAATTCATGGGCTGGCAAAAATAATGGTGTTGCCAAAGCATTGTCAGCAATGGTGATGGCATTATTCTTTTGAGCCAGCTTTGATACAAATTCAACATCCACCAATTCAAGTGTTGGATTAGCCAAAGATTCAAAAAATACTGCCCGAGTATTCGGCTTGACCTTGTGAGCCCATTGCTGATTGTCAGTTCCATCAACAAAATCAACTTGGATACCAAACTTGGGGAGAATGTTTTCCAAAATATACAGACATGAACCAAATAAAACTCTTGATGCCACAACGTGGTCACCCGCTTTGAGAATCGCACACAAAGAGCCATTTACAGCGGCCATCCCTGAAGCCGTCGCAAAACCATCTTCGGTACCCTCAATCTGGGCCATTCGGTTTTCTAACATACGCGTGGTCGGATTTCCATACCGCGAATAAGTAAATTCATTTGGTTGGGCTTGGGAAAAACGTGCTTCGGCCTGTTCTGCACTATCGTATACAAATCCTTGGGTCAGAAAAATCGCCTCAGAGGTTTCTCCAAATTGACTGCGAAGGACTCCACCTTGCACTGCCACGGTTTGTTTAGAATAGGTTTTTGCCATCATTTATCCTTGTAAGTAATCAATAATAATTAAATGTTCAGACTACAATTTTTTGCAAGTCAATTGCTTATCGCACCGTAAAGTTTGCGTCCGTAGAGGCATTGTATTCTGGATGGTGAGATACCATCATGATAGAAATTACAAAAGTTCATGCGTGTTATTCTCGGTGTGAGTTGGCAGACTAATGAACTCCAGAATATCAATTAGGTATCCCATTACATTTTGACAAATGTCCCTAGGAAGGAATGACGACTTTCAAAAGGTAGTGATAGAGTCAATTAGATCCAACAAAACGGAAACATTGTAACTCAATGAGTTGGAAAATAACTTCCCATGACCTAAATTAGTACTTCAAACCAATTTATATCATTTAGAAAGCGTTTTTGCATGACTCAACCCATTGAACTTTTTTATTGGCCAACACCGAATGGTTGGAAGGTGGCAATCGCCTTGGAGGAGTTCGGGCTGCCTTATAAAGTCAATTATATCAACATCAATGCCGGCGATCAATTTGAACCAGAGTTTCTGAAAATCGCCCCGAATAATCGTATGCCCGCTATCATTGATCCCAATGGGCCTGAAAACAAACCCGTTAGTGTTTTTGAATCTGGAGCCATACTTCAGTACCTCGGTCGCAAATGGTCTCAATTCTATGGCGCTAATGAACGACAACGAATTGAAGTAGAAGAATGGCTCATGTGGCAAATGGGTGGGGTTGGACCAATGGCCGGGCAGGCCCATCATTTCATCAAATACGCCCCGAATATGGAACCACCCCATGATTTACCTTACGCCAAGAACCGCTATCGAAATGAAGTTTCTCGACTCTACGGAGTCCTTGACCGACGCTTGACAAACAGAGAGTATGTTGCCGGCGATTACTCCATCGCTGATATGGCTATCTGGCCCTGGGCTACGCTTTGGGAAGGTCAAGAACAAGATATAACTCAATTTCCTCATTTAGCGGCTTGGTTGGACCGAGTTGGGGCCCGCGATGCCGTTCAAAAGGGGAGAGCTTTAGGAGCCGAATTTCGCAATAATTCTCAGATGGATAAAAAAACTCAAGAGGTCCTCTTTAAGCAAAATTAATTATGGTCATGACCGTGGTGAGGAATCCTCATCCTGCTTTTCCTCAGCGGGCACCAATTCATCCTTAATCAGAAAATAGATCTGTTCCGACTTTGACACTTGATCGCTTAAAACACCGATTCTATGGGGGCACCCCCTAAAAACTAGGCACTACATTGCCCTCATTTTTGGCTCGCCAAAGTCCCTTCTTTCTCCCCTATATCACCCCGCTTTCAGTCCTTATCTTGACACCCATCGCCTTGTGGACCGCTTTCCCTTCCTTCGTGGTCGTTGAGGTTATCACATAGCGCTTGCCACTCTCATCATCCCGGACAATCAAACATTGCTGGTGAGCCAAAGCATCCCGGATGCCTCTCGGTGACAGCCGCATGTCCAGACCCGCTAGGCGATGACCCAGATGGCGTATCAGACTGAACGCCATAAAGCACAGGGCGATATGAGCCATGATACAGGTCGCGGTCCAATAATCGATCGGTCGTATTTTCAAGTTTATGTAAAGTGTTCAAAACGCCAATCCCCTTGTCATCGGTGTTTTAAGTGCATTACTTTACATAACTATATTCTGCATACTACTTTACATAATTATTGACCCCCTAGTATCATAACTTCATTGAACTGATGAATAAAGTTATGATATTAGTCTTGGAATAGTGAATTAAATCAACCTTGAGCATATTCTGGCAAGACAACTTCCATTTCACTATTCCCGGCAAGCAGTGCATTCAGCCACATGAGACACAAATCTCTTGATAAATATCCTCCCCAGGCCTCATTGTCTTCTTGCTCAACAATCGGAAACGTTGAGTAAATGTATCGTATGTCTTCGCGATGATGAACCCCATAAAGAAGACAATACAAGGCATCAAGTTGAGCCATGAGAATTGCTCGCTGCCGAATATCCCAAATAACCGGTGGCAAAACTTTACCCTGAGCATCCACATAATTGAGGTCTTGGGCAAACGAGGCCATGTCATGAGCGGTATAAGTCA
>MPNP01000004.1 GCA_002239085.1 Rhodobacteraceae bacterium bin131
GTCAAATCATAGACTTCTTGAAGATATAAATAGAAAACACCCATCCCTAAATTCGTGATATTTTCGTTTTGGTCATTATCGTGATTGAATATTTGTAAATTTTCCAAAGCGTAGTCATATTCATCCATCAAGAATTCCATTGGTGGGTTATAACACAAATAGCTCCCAAAAGAACACTTCCAGTTGGATTTGTTTTCGCGTGGGAAAATGAGTTTTCTATGCTGAGAAGTCCACTCTGGATGAAGATCATAGAGACGTCTGAAATTCTGTCCTAAAATAGCATATTCCGGTTCCGTTAATGGTATCTTTGCTGGCTTAATAATACGCTTTGATAGAATATCCGTAACTTCAGGCACTGTGTCATTAGGTAGATGACTGCGAACCCAATCCCCGAAATTGATTAGGACTTTAAGACCATAACTTCGGGAATTGATTAGGCCTTTTTTTATTTGAGACTGAACGTTAGGATAGTCCGAACTATTGTTATCAAGTCCCGTGTCAACATGATTACAAACTTTAGCTAAGAGTCCAGCAATACTATCTCTTGCAGAAATTGGAACATTGGCGCTCACACAACCGTCAATGAAATTGACCACCGCTTTTCGAGATGGTTCAAGGTCATGATGAACAGATGTTAATTGACACTGTTCTTTCTTTCCCCTTTGGGTAGAGGTATCTGAAAGAGATAAAACCCAATCACAATAATCAAACAGATCTTCAAGCTTATAGAAGCCTCGTGTATAAATTATTGATATTAGACTCTCAACGATTGTTTTGACATATACCATGTGGTGAATGCTCGTTCGGTTTTGCAACCAAAAGGAAAGACGATGGTTATCAGTTATAATATGTGTTTCGAAAATAGACTGGAATGTATCCTCTTTAATCTTGTGACTATCCGACTCCTCTTCCTCCCAACAATTGATGTAGTCAAGTAGTTCTTCATCAGTCAAGTCATTCAGGTCACCGATTGAATGAGGGCTACTCAGAGTGCCAATTGCATCAGTGGTATAATCTAGCATTGGGTTGGCTTTCAATTAAGTTTTAATATTATCTTGTTCTTCATCAGTATCCGAGATAAGCAAAGTATAAAGAAACTTATCACAATCTTCTAAAAGTACCTTACATTCGGACTCTACAACAGAACTGTGATGAGAAACACTCTCTAGTCTATTCCATATGTTTTTAAATTCTTTAGGGCTAGAATCTTTGAACCACGCTGGATTATTTTGAAAAGCTATCATAATTCTATCCATTCTACTAGGGCGATTGGGCTCATTAAGAAAGAGAGATAATAAATCAAGTGTTATGCTTAAATCAGTGTCAATCGTTTGTTGTTCCCACCCATTAGAGTATCTTTCTTTATCTTTGTTTAAGCGAATAAGGCAATCTTTTTTATTCTGTTTGAAGTTAAACTCAGGCTGCTTGTATACATTTTCACTAAAGGTCCAAGATAATTTTTCAAACAACTCTCTTAAGGAATGAGCTGCCTGTACATAGCGGTCAGGGTTATTTTGGTTATAAATGACACGAATCGCCCCCAAATAACATGTACTCAATGGCCATTTATGATATGCCGGCCCATTGAGAGTTTCCCAAACTTTTATCTGAGTCTCATCTAAATCTTCATTTGACGCCTGCTTTTCTTGGTGGTTCATAAATCAACGATAGTCAATAATCATAATGATAGTCCTAATGGCAATCTAAGTGAGAGGGAAAAGAAGAAACAGGAATAGTGATGTAGTTTAAAACTCGGAAATTTCAATAGATTCTTCAAGTTTGAATTTCAAACTACTCAAATCACTTTGACATCGTGCAATCGGATGATAACTTATTGAAGTATTCCCACATTGCTTTTTTTCTTGTTCATGTCAGAAGGATGAAGAATCCAATGAAATCAAGGGGAATTATTCACGAAGGCAAAGGTGGGTACATCTCTGAAACCGAGATGCCTGAAAGACATCCATCAATTGAATTGTTACATTGAAGCATTAGACATTGCATCGCAAGGAACTGTTGGAGATGGAAGTGTCACGCTAATTGGAAAACATCTATAAAGAGGGAGTTTACTCCGCTCATGAACACAAGTGGACTAGAGTGCTTAAACGGAACTTCACAATGAATTCTATCTTTCATTCTCGCTCCAACCCCTGTAACGTATCCCTTTTTCCGTGCCAAGTTAGATATGATGCGGTCATAATGTCGCCATGGAATGGACTGACTCAATTCTCTCAGCGTTGATGTCATCCCAAACCGCATCTACTTGTACACAAGAGCACCTCTATTTAATCCGAAAACCAGGATTAAATAGAGGTGCCCATCAGGGCTATCACATTTAAAATTTTACAATGGTTTTGCTAGCTGACGAACTCTATATTTTCAACATTTATAGCCAGTAAAGGAAAGAAAAATCCTTTAATCTCCTTCTGGAAATAATCTGTGAGAGTAAATTACGTGAAATGTGATAGAATGTTATTTCAAATGCGATAGCCCTGGCCAATGAGTCGACTTTGTACAAGTTCTCGCTCTTTCGGAGAATTGCGGAGAATAAACAGGGCCAAAGCAGATTTAAACAAAATTATTGCAATGGTGGCTAAGTGAGTAAAGTTATAAGATGAATTAGTATTGTTGTCGTTCGTATAGATTCCCATTTGAATTAATGGAACTGGACTTAACTATTCAAATCACTTGAATGTCTACAGTGAAATACCAATCAAAAAGACGTATCGGTCTACTCGGAGGTTCATTCAATCCGCCTCATGCAGGACATATTTACATTTCCAAGCTGGCTTTAAAGCGAATGTTACTTGATGAGATATGGTGGATGATTAGCCCGGGTAACCCACTTAAAAAGCTCAAACCGACTTCATTTAGGCATAGAAAGGAGATTGCAGAGAGCTTGATTCAGGACTCGCGTATCGTCATTTCGGATTTTGAATTCAAAACGAATACTCATATTACCAGCGCTACAATTACCAAACTGAAGCAAGCTTATCCGCGGCTTGATTTTTTTTGGCTGATGGGAGCAGATAATCTGATTGAATTTCACAAATGGGAACAATGGCAAACAATATTCCATACTGTTCCAATCGTCGTGTTTAGTCGCGACTGTTATGATCTAAAGGGAATTACGTCCAAAGCCTCAAGAATTTATGCCCCCGCATTCAGGCCAATATGGCGTTTTCCAAAAAAATATTATCCATCCCCACCTCTATGGACTTTTGTTAAATCATCAACATTAAGGATTTCCTCCACTCAAATCAGGGAAGAACAGCAAAATGACCCTATTCGTACCTGATGGACAAAATACTGGGGCATTATTGGAACTCAAGAAAGTGCAATTAGATGAAAGCGTCGACCCAAAAATTTATTAATTTACTGTAGGTTTTGAAACAACTGATGACTAATCGACCCACTGCAGAGCTGAACAAGCTGAAAGCTTGGCCTTTTATTGAAGCGAAAAGCTTGCTGAAGCGGCTCAATAACGAAACTCCAAAAAAAGGATTTGTGGCCTTCGAAACAGGCTATGGACCTTCGGGGTTGCCTCATATTGGAACGTTTGGAGAGGTTGCACGCACCAGTATGGTGAAGAGGGCTTTTGAGTACTTAAGCGACATACCTACTCGGCTGATTTGTTTCTCCGATGATATGGACGGACTTCGAAAGGTGCCCCAAAATGTTCCTAACCGAGAATTGCTTGGTGAAGATTTAGGCCTGCCCCTTACTCAAGTTCGGGATCCTTTTGGTCAATTTAAAAGTTTTGGACATCATAATAACAACCGACTGAAGGGCTTCCTTGACCAATTTGGTTTTGACTATGAATTTCTATCGGCGACTGAATACTACCAGTCAGGGAAATTTGATGAGATGCTAATGATGGCATTAGAACGTTATGACCAGATCCTTGAGGTAATTCTTCCATCGTTAGGAGGAATTACAAAGGGGAGAGAAAAGAACTATTCGCCATTTTTACCGATTAGTCCCAAATCAGGTAGGGTACTAGAGGCTCTTCTTATTGAACGCAACCCGTCCAAAGGCACAATTGTTTATCAAGAGCCGGACGGAGAAAAGATTGAAATTCCCGTGACCGGAGGTCATACCAAATTGCAATGGAAACCTGATTGGGCAATGCGTTGGGCTAATCTTGATATTGACTACGAAATGTATGGTAAGGATTTGATCCCCTCAGCTGAGTTAGCTCGTAAATTGTGCCGGGTATTTGGAAAAAAACCACCAACGGAGATGTTCTATGAACTCTTTTTAGATGAAAATGGCCAAAAAATATCTAAGTCAAAAGGTGGAAGTAGTATTTCGATTGAAGAATGGCTGAATTATTCTTCACAAGATTCGCTCAGTCTGTTTATGTACCAAAAACCAAAGACAGCCAAAAAACTTAGCCATGAGGCGATTCCGAGAACTACCGATGAGTTACAAAAACATATTTCAGACTATGCCCGCCAAAACCAATTTGAACAACTCAATAATCCTGTATGGCATGTTTATGAAGGAAATATACCGAGCAAGGGAGCTGGTTCGGTCGCATATTCTATGATTTTGAATTTAGTTGGTGCCTCTGGAACTCTTGACGAGAAAGTAGTGAGAGGATTCGTTGCAAAGTACTCATTGAATACGAAAATTAAAGATAACCAAGATACAAATCAAATGATCACTGGAGCAATCAACTATTTTAAAGAGCATGTTGAGCCCTCGCGTTCATTCAGACCGGCCAATCCAAAAGAAAGAAGGGCTCTATTAGAATTACAAATGGAACTCGAAAATTGGGTTGATGAAACTCATCCTGAAGAATTACAAAGGCTTGTATACAGCATTGGCAAGAAACACGAATTCGATCCTTTAAGAGCTTGGTTTCAAGGTCTTTACGAAACTCTATTTGGGACATCACAGGGACCCCGCTTTGGTAGCTTTATTGCACTGTTCGGTACGAAAGAGACGGCTCGCTTGATTGAGCAGAGACTGTCTGAAAACATTGAGTTTCACTAGGGAATTTAACAATCAAGGGAACAGAATTCCCAATTTTTCTTATTTCGGGGCAATGGATAGACCAATACCAATGCTCTAATCAAAGTTACCTTTTGATAACTTATTGACCGGTATTGATACTAATCTTTCAAATATAGAGCACAATCGGTTATTGCGCCCTCAACAACCCAACAATGACCCTTTTATGAACCCCTCAGTTTGCGCGTACCTGGCTTACCTGCTTTTGATCGGCCGCGGGATTTGACAGCTTCCTCAACAAGGGATTCAACTTTGCTTTGTCGCGCTAAGGGATCGTCGGCAATGGTTAATTCAACGATCTCAAGTCTTTTGATTTCATCTCGGATTCGCGCTGCTTCCTCGAACTCAAGATTTTCGGATGCTTTATACATTTTGTCCCTTAATCCATCAAGATGGGCAATGAGGTTGTTTCCTAAAACCTTATTGTCGACTTCAGCTGTTACCCGACCTAGATCTGTATCTCCCGCATAAACTCCTGCAAAAGCATCATTAATATTCTTTGTAATCGTTTTTGCTTTAATTCCGTGCTTTGTGTTATAAGCCTTTTGCTTTTCGCGCCGGCGGTTGGTTTCCTGGATGGCAGCGGCCATAGACTTGGTTGTTCGGTCCGCAAACATGATGACCTTGCCATCGGCATTTCTTGAAGCACGGCCAATGGTTTGAATCAATGATCTTTCGGAGCGCAGGAATCCTTCCTTGTCTGCATCAAGAATGGCGACCAATCCACATTCAGGTATATCAAGGCCTTCTCGAAGGAGGTTAATTCCAACCAAAACATTAAAGGCACCCAACCGTAAATCACGTATTATTTCTATCCGTTCTAAGGTTTCTACATCTGAATGAAGATATCTGACCTTAATACCTTGCTCATAGAGGTACTCTGTGAGGTCTTCGGCCATCCGCTTGGTTAGGGTTGTTACTAAAGTTCGGTAACCATTTTGTGTTACTTTTTTGATTTCATCCAAAAGCTTATCAACTTGGTGCTTTACAGGTTGGATAATGATCTCTGGATCAAGAAGTCCTGTAGGGCGGACAATTTGTTCAACAATTTTACCATCAGTATGCTCAAGTTCCCAATTCCCTGGTGTGGCCGAAACAAATATTGTTTGAGGGCGGTAGTAATTCCACTCCTCAAACTTTAATGGGCGATTGTCCATACACGAGGGTAACCTGAATCCGTGCTCAGAGAGGGTTGATTTACGCCGATAGTCACCTTTATACATGCCTCCTAGTTGAGGAACAGTCACATGGGATTCATCAATGAACATGATGGCATGATCGGGGATATATTCCAAAAGGGTAGGAGGCGGCTCTCCAGATTGTCGGCCTGTCAGATAGCGCGAGTAATTTTCGATGCTTTTACAAGTGCCTGTTGCCAAGAGCATTTCCAAATCAAAATTAGTCTTTTGTTCAAGCCGCTGAGCTTCTAATAAACGATTTTGTTCTTTGAATTCCAGTAAACGATTTTGTAATTCAACTTTAATGTTATCAATGGCCTGAAGAACCGTCGGTCGTGGTGTCACATGGTGTGAGTTGGCGTATACCCTGATTTGTTCAAGATTATCAAACAACTCACCCGTTAGGGGATCATATTCTTGAATTGATTCAACGTCATCACCAAAAAAAGAAACGCGCCACGCCCGATCTTCGTAATGAGAGGGCCAGATTTCTAATATATCTCCACGCAGGCGAAAGCATCCTCTTTGAAAGAATGCATCATTACGGGTATACTGAAGTTCAACAAGAATTCGCATGATCTCGCGCTGGTCATAATTTTGCATTGAAATTATATCCAAAGACATGTCGCTGTAGCTCTCAAATGACCCAATTCCATAGATACAGGAAACTGAGGCGACGATAACAACATCATCTTTCTCTAAGAGTGATCGAGTTGCAGCATGTCGCATTCGATCGATATGTTCGTTGATCTGCGATTCCTTATCAATGTAGGTGTCGGTCCTTGGGACATAGGCCTCAGGCTGATAGTAATCGTAATAGCTGACAAAGTATTCAACGGCATTTTCAGGAAAGAAAGACTTGAACTCGCCATAAAGTTGTGCGGCAAGGGTTTTATTTGGTGCCAATACTATTGCGGGGCGTTGCAAGGTTTCAATGACTTTAACCATGGTAAATGTTTTACCGGTGCCTGTAGCTCCAAGCAGGACTTGATTACGCAAACCGTCTTGAAGTTGCTTTGTTAATTCACGAATGGCATTGGGTTGATCCCCAGCAGGAACAAAATCAGAATGAAGTATGAAGGGTTTTCCACCTTCAAGTTTGGATCTTTTAGGGGTATACTTTATTGGTAGACTGAGTGACTCAACTGCCATTATTAACCTAACTTAAAAAATTAATTGCATTTATCTTCACGGTATAATTTAGGATTTTACAGCAAATTGAAACTCTTGGAAGACTAAGTAATAACTTAAATAGTGGCAAGGAATACGAATGCATTCTTTGTCCCAATAACTCGAAGCCTTTGAACGGCTTGATTATAATTTCAGAGTACATAATATACTTCTCATATACAATGTAAGCATATAAACATTGGTTAATTTGAAATAAATAAATGAAAGCCCGAATTTACAAACCGTCTAGGTCGGCCATGCAGTCTGGAATGGCGACAACCAACAAGTGGGTTTTAGATTTTGTCCCAAGTTCGAAACGTAAACTTGATGCCTTGATGGGCTGGACCAGTTCAGCAGATACACAATCGCAGGTAAGAATCACCTTTGAAACTCAGGAGGAAGCAGTTAGGTTTGCTCAAGCAAGAGGGTTGGATTATATTGTTCAGGAACCAAAAAAAAGAAAGCCAATAATGAGGCAAAGAGGTTATGCAGAAAATTTTGCCTATGAGCGTAAAGCACCGTGGACGCACTAAATGTTGGAAAATCTTCCTACGGTAAAGATATAGAAATTTTTCGCTTGACCTTGAATTTTTTTGTGAGTGATGCTTTATTGACATACTGCGGCCCCTTAGCTCAACTGGATAGAGTGGCTGACTTCGAATCAGTAGGTTAGGGGTTCGAGTCCTCTAGGGGCCGCCAAAAATCTTGTTTTCGTTAGTTGAATAACATCTCAGTCGGTTAGGCCCCTTAGCTCAACAGGATAGAGCGACAGACTTCTAATCTGTAGGTTCGAGGTTCGAGTCCTCGAGGGGTCGCCACGAATAGTCCATCGAAAAAGTTAAAAATTAATTCAAAGAGGTTCAAAATGGAAATGTTAGAGGTTAACGGTGTTGCAATTCATACGCACGAAATCGGTCCTTCTGATGGTCCTACTCTATTTTTTGCCAATTCATTGGGAACCGATTTTAGAATTTGGCAAAAGTTTATTCCCTATATCCCTAATTCATACAAGGCTATTTTTTATGATAAAAGGGGACATGGATTGAGCGAGGTTGCACCAGGTTCGGTCAGCATTAGTGATCTCGCATCAGATATCGTTCGCATAGCTGACGCCAAATCAGTTGATACTTTTTGTATCATTGGCGTTTCTATCGGGGGGCAAATTGGACTTGAAGTTGCATCCCAATATCCTGATCGAATTGGTGCTTTAGTGTTTTCTAATTCGGCGCCCAAAATCCGTGATGAAGAGTTTTGGGATACCCGCATTCAATCTATTTCTCAGACAGGAATATTACCGGCAGCAGACAGAATTCTGGAAATGTGGTTTTCGGAGGATTTCCGTAACAGCTGCCCGATTGAACTCAAAGGTTGGAAGGCTATGCTATCACGAATCCCAATGGATGGCTATCTTGCATGTTGCGAGGCATTAAAGCTTGGTGATTTGCGATCACACGCTTCCCAAATTGAACATGAGACCCTTGTTATCGCCGGCACAGAGGATGGTTCTACACCACCAGAACTTGTTAAAGAGGGGTATAAGCAATTTAAGAATGCGCAATTTAAGGTGATTCACGGATCAGGTCATTTGCCGCCCATAGAAAAGCCCAAAGAATTTGCACAATTGATATTTCCATTTATTGAAAGCACGAAGTGGTACAATAATTTGTGAAATCCCTTTCAAGTGGCGTGATTAAAAAATTTTGGTAGTTTATTACTGTCAATAGTATAATTTCCATTGACCCGCGATTGTCTTCATCGTTGCCAAGCCCACTTTAAAGCCAAAGAATTGACCCATGGAGCCCCTTTCTGTTTAGTGATACAATGACATGCCATGCTTCCCACTTGACGAAATTTTATTGATATCTGTAGTGGGCGTAGCAAATGCACTCCCGCTCATACACCGATTAGGCAGAAATGAGCTAGCTAATTCAGCAGGTAACGAGTGCAAGCCTTTGTAACCCTTTGGAATTAAGTTGCCTGAAGGTTCAGCATTAGAGTACAAGCGGCTATCATGTGATAGGAGATATTGACCTTGGGCTACCGGTCTTGAAGCGGCCTGTCGCGCCATCAGGCGGCAACAAAGATATAGTATTGCGTGGTCGGCCAACTTTGAAATATGCAGTCAGTATTACAGTCATACAGCCGCCGGCGATGTAACTCGCCAAAGGATGGGTTTAAGTTAGGGCAAGAGCAATTGCTCAGATTTATGGGATTGTATGCCACAAATACTGTACTTAATTTGCACTCATACTCACTTAGGATTTTTCTCAACTAAGTTATTCAAAGAGTGCACTCCAAAAGGAATAGTTCATGGTTTCGTGAAAATATATAACAACACAAATTAAATGTTAGTATAAGGGAACTGATGCGATAATACTTGGGAATTAATGTAGCAGAATTTATACATTAAGTTTCCTATAATTTAAATTTCATAGTATCACTAATCTTAATAAAAGGTGTCTTTGAGACATCTGAATTGAGCTAAGGATTAAATTGGTTGAAAAATAAGCTCTCCCTGATCTTTGTTCTCACAACAGTAGCGATTGACTCAATTGGAATAGGCATCATTATTCCAGTTATGCCTGATCTTATTCGGGAAGTCAGTGGTGGTTCGCTTGCTGATGCGGCCGTCTGGGCAGGAGTTTTAACAGCCTCCTACTCGTTTATGCAATTTCTGTGCAGTCCGACTGTGGGAAGTTTATCAGATCGCTTTGGTCGAAGGCCTGTCCTTTTGATTTCGCTCTTATTCATGAGTATTGACTATCTAATAATGGGCATTGCCCATACGGTGTTTCTCCTTCTTTTAGGGCGAATTTTAGGTGGGATTACGGCCTCCACGCCTGCTACAGTTGGGGCCTACATTGCTGATATTTCTCAGCCTGAAGAAAAAGCCAAAAACTTTGGATTAATTGGAGCAGCATTTGGCGTTGGCTTTGTACTCGGCCCGCTACTTGGTGCCGTTTTTGCTGAATTTGGAACGCGAGCTCCATTTTTTGCCGCTGCCTTTATCGCCTTTATTAACCTATTATTTGGTTATTTTGTACTCCCAGAAACGGTCACCGATAAGATTAGGCGTAAATTTGAATGGAAACGAGCTAATCCTGTCGGCGGATTATTGTATCTCGCACAATTGCCTAATCTCAAACTCCTAATAATAATCTATTTCATTTTCCAATTAGCCTTTACGGTATACCCTGTTCTTTTCTCATTTTTTACTGTTGAACGTTTTGGATGGGATCCTAAACTGATTGGAATTTCATTAGCAGGTTATGGGATTCTCATTGCCATAGTGCAAGGTGGGTTAATTCGAATCGTACTGAATTATCTAACAGAACGACAAACAATGTTGGTTGGATTTATTTTTGAAATAATTGGCTTTATTGGATATGGGTTTATTGACAAAACATGGATGGTGTTTGCGTTAATGCCCATTGGTTCATTAGGGTCATTGGCTATTCCGGCACACCAAGGACTTATGTCACGTATGGTGGGTGTTGACCAGCAAGGTGAACTCCAAGGGATTTTGACAAGTTTGACTTCTTTGGTTTACATCATATCGCCACTGGTGATGACGGGATTGTTTTATGTTTTTATAAATCCAGATTTTCCGATTTATTTACCAGGAGCACCATTTTTATTTTCGGCATTAATAGGAATAGTTTGTTTTATTCTAGTGTACAGGCTTAAGGAAACTCTTTATCGACAAAGCGGTCGCAAAAACTTAAGGGCCTAAACCAATATTTTGATTTGATCTCGAAGGGTTTATGAGTAACTAAATAAATGGAATGTCGAGATCTAAGCTGTGGAAAAAATCCAATCAAATTAAATTATTTAGCTTTGAAAATCGTATCAAACTGTTCTTGTGCCAATTGCTTATGTTTAGGTTTGATATGAGTCAAAACGAGTGTCATGGCAATGGCAAGGGCACCTAAATCATCGGAAAAACCGATTGCCGGTGCCATGTCTGGTATTGAGTCAAATGGAAAAATAAAATACCCAAGTGAACCTAAAATGACTGCCTTTGCCTGAGCTGGTGTTTGCTCATCCAACATGCAGTAATACAATACTAAAACTTTTTTGATTACTTCCGAACCAGCGCGAAGGGCAACATTACTAATCTTGTCCCATAATGTTTTTTCGCTATACTGATTCTGATAGTATTCTTGGGTTAGTGGTTCCGAATTCTTGTCATCGCCTTGATGTTGATCAGCCATACTTTCTCCCAAATTTAATTTTCACGAAAGAAACTAAAGTATAAATTTGTATTGAATTTAATGGCTTCAAGTACTTGGAGTGTAATTTTGGGAGTTATATGTTTGAGAAAAGCTCCACCTACTAGGTTTGACGCTTTAAGGTTTTACTCCGATTTATTGGTGTTGGTGATTTGAAGACAGCACAAAACGGCTTATTTGCGGGTCTGTCCTCAAGTTCAGATTGTGCTGCTACCCAGCTGACATCATCAGTTTTGATCAAAGGCATGTTTGACCAATCGCTATTTATGGGATAACGACACTTAACCCAATCCCTTGAATTGATTATTTGCTTTTCGTCACTATCACTGTCCTATTTCGTTTTGCTTTCAACCGCAAATTAATTCTGTGCTCCATCCAATGATTAGCGATAAATTCCTGATAAAAATTCCTAAAGCAATGTTCTTGGGTTTTAGTGCGGATATACTCAAAACATCAATTTATTTGAGTGCGAGCGAATTATTTAGAATAATACAGGAAAAAAAGGAAAGTTTAGTCTGGAGTTTCCAGAATGGGGATTGAATACAACTATGCCAAAAATGTAACAATCAAAAAATTCTGTGTATAAGTATGGATTGATTTATCGCGCCTCTAGTAACTGAAGTAAAGTTGGATACGCTTATCAACAAGAAGCCGCCTCCTAGACTCTATGAATCCAGATTAATCAAAAGTTCGTTAAAACCATGAAAATGATACCGGTCAGCATAATGAGGTTCTTTAATCAATCGCAACTTGGGAAATCGTTGAAAAAGTACTTGCAGTCCGATTCCAATCTCAAGTCTTGCTAAAGGTGCACCAACACAAAAGTGTGCGCCAGCACCTAAAGAAACATTCCCCGGTCTAAGTAACGTTGGGTCAAATACATCAGGCTTTTGAAAGACTGCAGAATCTCGATTGGCAGCCGCAAGAAGCAAGTTGGCTTTTTGATTTCGTTTGAATTGATAATCAAATATTTGCATATCTTCTTTGGCATACCGCTCAAAAATATGCAATGGAGGGTCGAATCTTAAAATCTCCTCAACAAGGAGATTAAGATTTTTCTTGTTGTATATAATTGTTTGGGTATTGTTGTACTTTGCTAATAAACTAATGCCATTACCTAAAGCAAAAGTTGTAGCTTCATGACCAGCATTGAGCAGTAGAATTGTGGTAGATATGATTTCGCTCATTGAAAGTTTTTTGCCATCGATTTCTGCCTTGACCAAGCGTGAGAGTAGGTCATCTGATGGGTGCTTAATTTTATGCTTAATTTCTGCCTTGATAAATTCGCTAAATGCCAAAGCAGCTTGACCAGCAATGATTTCTTTATCGCGATTCCGATTAGCCTGATACATTGCAACCATTTTGTGCGACCAATCCAATAATTGGTCCGACATCCCACTATCAACACCAAGTAGCTTAGTGATCACTAATACCGGTAACTTTTCGGAATAATGAGTTTGAATATCAATACAACTTGTCTCAAGGTCATCTATGAGCTCATGAGATAAGCGAAGAATATAGGGTTCCAGATTACTAATACTTCGGCTTGTGAATGCTTTGGCAATCAGTTTTCTGAGTTGAGTATGGCGGGGTGGGTCAATCTCAAGAAGCGAATTTTTCTCAACTTCAATAAAGGGAAGTAAATGGTCGCTTTTGGGACATCTTTGCTCGGCTGGTACTTCTCGCCCCCAATGCCGATTTCTTAAAAAATAATTAACGGCAGGGTATGAAATAGCAAAAATGCAGTCATAATCTTCCCAAAAAACGAGATCTTTTCCAGCTCTGAGGGTTTCATAAAACGAGTAGGGATTTTGGACAAAGTCTTGCTCAAGAGGAGACTGTGAGAATCTAAGCATCAACGAAATCAACTATATACAGCGTCCGCCATCAACTTCTAAAATGACACCCGTAATAAAATTAGCCTGCTCAGAGACCAGATAAAGTGCTGCTTCCGCTACATCAGTGGCTTCACAATATCGCCCAAGAGGTATTGTTTGCAAAAATCTTTCTCTATTTTCAGGTGTATTTGGAACTCCCATAAAAGTTTCGGTTAAAGCGGTATTGCCAATGACAGGCGCGATACCACATACCCGAATATTATCAGGTGCAAGCTCCACACCTAGCGATTTGGTTAAGGTGTTTACTGCACCTTTGGTTGAGTTGTACCAAGTCAGGCCAGGCCGAGGTCGCGATCCTGCTGTTGAACTGATGTTTAGCATAACTCCACCGCCAAGTTGACGCCAGTGGGGTACAATTGCGTGAGTTAAATTAAAAATCGAAAACACATTGATTGCATAGACTTTTCGTAAAGTATTTTGGTCCACATCAAGCAGAGGTTGGTTGGGATGACTCCAACCAGCATTATTAACAAGGATGTTTATTTCTAGGTCTTGATCCAAGAGAGTATTAACTCCTTGACTGACTGACTCAAAGTCACTCACATCAATAGTTGAAGTGAAGATTCGACACTCCGAATTGATCTCCTGAATCTGTCGGGAAGTCTCGTTCATCCCTTCTGAGTCAAGGTCAAACATGATGATGTCAGAGCCTTCTTCAGCAAAACGCAAAGCCATACCCTTGCCAAAGCCAGATGCCGCACCTGTAATCAACGAGGTTTTACCAACTAATTTACCCATTCTATATTCCTAGCCAATATATTGAACAACAGTTTTGATTTGAGAGAATTCAAGAAGAGCTGCAAGCCCCTTTTCTCGCCCATGACCACTTTTTTTGGTACCTCCAAAGGGAAGTTCAACGCCTCCACCTGCACCATAGCAATTAATGAATACTTGCCCACAACGCAACTGTATCGCCATTCGAATCTGTCGGCTACCATCGCGAGTCCAGACACCTGATACCAAACCGTAGCGAGTTCCATTCGCTAATCTAATAGCCTCATCTTCATCATTAAATTCTAGTACAACGAGGACGGGTCCAAAAATTTCTTCTTGGGAAAGTTGGTGATTTGGTTCCAATGGGCCAATGAGTGTAGGTGGATAAAAAAAGCCCGATGGCGATGCCTGAGAATCAATTGTTCCTTGGGCAAGGATGAATTCAGGAGGTACATGAGCCAAATAAGCTTCAACTCTTTCCTTTTGCTTGGCGGATATCAAAGGACCTAAATCACAATCTTGGTCATGGGAGCCGGCAATTAGGGTTTTAAAATTGTCCTTAAGTTTGTCAATAACCGTGTCAAAAATGCCCTTCTGTATGAGCACTCGTGAACCAGCAGAACAGGTTTGACCAGAATTTTGTATGATGGCCCGAGTGATAATAGGAATGGCGGCATCAAGATCAGCATCTGTGAAAATAATTTGCGGAGATTTACCTCCCAGTTCCAATGTACAGGCGATATGATTTTGTGCGGTTAAGGATTGAACATGGGCGCCAACCTCGGGTGATCCAGTAAACGATAAAAAGTCTATTTCGGGATGTGAAGCTAAGGCACTGCCTGCGTCTGGCCCTAAACCACAGACAAGATTTATTACTCCCGCAGGGAAGCCGACTTCTTCAGCAATTTTGGTCATGACCAGAGGAGTAAGACAGGCATCTTCTGCGGGTTTGAGAACAACGGTGTTGCCCATAGCTAAAGCAGGTGCAAGCGTTCTCCCAAACATCTGTGCAGGGTAATTCCAAGGAATAATATGCCCTGTCACTCCTAAGGGTTCTCGCAGTAGCATGACTTGATAGTCATTGAGGTAGGGCAGGGTTTCTCCGCCTATTTTATCAGCTGCTCCTCCATAAAACTCAAAATAACGAGCCGCGGAAATGATATCGTTTCGAGCTTGACTGAGTGGCTTTCCCGTATCCATAGATTCTAGTGCTGATAGAGTTTCAACACGGTTATTAATTTCTTTCCCTAGAAGGCTCAACAAACGACCACGGTCCGTGGCCGTCATTCGTGTCCATACGTGGGAATCAAAGCAATTTCTTGCTGCTTTGACAGCGGCATCAATATCTTCGGCAGAAGAAGCAGGAATGGTGGCGATGGGCTGAGCATTCGATGGGCAGTAACACGTAATACTTTGACTGTTTAGAGCTGGTCTCCAAACACCATTAATGTAGTTTAAATATGATTGTTGCATAAAATAAAGTATGTATGATTATTTTGATTTTAATGACAATGATCATCACTGCAATTAACAATTGCGACTTGGTGTAGAGTATTCTGTTTAATTTCAAAGAGTCAACTTGGTGAATTTAATCAGCGTTCAGATTTCTTTTACATAGGGTTCACCGCCAGCCTTTGGTGGAATTGCCTTACCCACAAAGCCAGCTAGGATTATGACCGTTAGAATGTAAGGAAGAGCTTGCATTAATTGTACAGGGACAGTTCCGACACCTTCAATGGTGATGTTCTGATAACGAATTGCAATTGCTTCAAGTAATCCAAAAAGCAAACAGGCAAATAGAGCATATCCAGGCCGCCATTTGGCAAAAATGAGAGCTGCTAGGGCAATATATCCTTTTCCAGCCGTCATATCTTTGATAAAACCAGCCGCCATACCGGTTGAAAGATAAGCACCGGCAAGGCCACACAATAATCCACAAATTAAAACCGCCTTATAGCGTAGTAATGCAACCGAAATGCCACCTGTATCAACAGCTTCAGGGTTCTCACCAACTGCCCTTAAACGGAGACCAAATCGAGTTTTAAACAAGATCCACCAAGTAATCGGTACAGAAAGTAAAGCGAGGTAAACCAACAATGTATGCCCCGAAATCAATTCACTGTAAATCAAACCTATAATCGGTATATCAACCAGAGCTGATGCAAATGGAAATTCCAAACCCAAAAAACGTCCATCTCCTGATAAAGAGGGAGTTCGACCGCCTAACTTGAACCAGCTCTGGCCAATCAATGCCGTCATTCCCGAGGCAAGAAAGTTGATAGCGACTCCCGAAATCAATTGATTCCCGCGAAAGGTGATTGATGCCATTCCATGAATTCCTGCGAGAGTCATTGATGCCGTGAGCCCAGCCATTAAACCAAGCCAAACGGAACCCGTTGAGGCCGCAACGGCGGCAGAAAAGAAGGCTGAGGCAAGCATTTTGCCTTCAAGACCAATATCAAAAATCCCAGCTCGTTCTGAAAACAATCCTGCGAGACAAGCAAACAGTAACGGCGCCGACAGGCGGAGCATCGAATCCAGGATTTGAATGAGAGTTGTAAAGTCCATCATGATTGCTTTATGCGAAGCTTAAGAAAAAGTCGCTCAACAGGAAAACGAACTAGGTTTTCTAGGGCACCGGTAAAGAGTATGACGAGTGCTTGAATAACCACAATCATCTCTCGAGATACGGCGGGCATCTCAAATTCCAATTCGGCACCTCCTTGATAAAGAACACCAAATAATACTGCTGCTAAGAAAACTCCTACAGGGTGTGAACGCCCCATCAAAGCCACTGCAATACCAACAAAACCGGCCCCTTGCACGGAGTCAATTAATAACCTTTCGGCCTCGCCCATTACCGAGTTGATACCCATCATTCCAGCGAGAGCACCTGATACCAGCATTGTCGTCATAATGATTCTAAAGGGCGAAATTCCGGCATACACTGCTGCAGGTTCACTCCAGCCAAAAGCCCGAATTGCATAACCAAGGCGAGTTCGCCAGATCAAAAACCAAACAAGAAAACAAGAGAGAATGGCAATAAAAAAAGTAATATTAAGCGGTGCTGATTTGGGAAAAGCCAATCCAACCCAACCGAATATTTCATAGGCATTGGGGATGTTTGAACCTGCGGGGAAACGAGCCGATTCGGGAGCCATTTGACCAACTGGTTTCAGAACATGAACTAACAGATAAACCATGAGTGAGTAAGCGATGAAATTGAACATGATTGTAGTAATAACAACATGGCTCCCTCGTTTGGCTTGCAGATAACCTGGAATACTGGCCCATGCCGCACCAAAAAGACCGGCCGCAAGAACCGCAAAGGGTAATGCCAATGTCCAGTGGGGCCAATCAATGCTCAAGCACACCAAAGCTGCACCAAGTCCTCCAATGAGGGCTTGACCCTCGCCACCGATGTTAAATAGTTTTGCATGAAAAGCCACCGCAACGGCAAGTCCGGTAAAAATAAAATTTGTTGCGTAATAAAGCGTATATCCTAAACCGTAACTTGATCCGAGTGAACCTTGAACAATGATCTGCATTGCCCGCAGTGGGTTTTCGCCAATCCAGATGACCACTAATCCTGATACAGCTAAGGCGAGAGACAGATTCAAGAAAGGGATGAGGATAAGATCAGCCCATTTCGGAAGCTTACTCATTGAGTCACCAAATTTATTTGCCGCAAGTGGTCATCAGTTTCACTAATACCGGCCATTAAAAGTCCCAGTTCATTTTCATTGGTTTCAGAGGTTATGCGCTCACCAATAATGCTCCCGTCAAACAGTACAGCGACTCGGTCGGATAGAGACAAAATCTCATCAAGCTCGACGCTTACGAGCAAGATACCGCAGCCCGTATCCCGGAGATCAATCAGTTTTTGATGAATGAACTCAATCGCACCAATGTCAACACCACGGGTGGGTTGACCGACAACAAGTAATTTCGGTGATCTAACCATCTCGCGTGCGAGAACAATCTTTTGTTGATTGCCACCTGAAAAGTTCTTCGCCCGTAGACTGGGATTGGGAGGGCGAACATCAAATTGGCTCATATTTTTTTCCGCAAAGGCAATGATTCCCTCATTGTCCATTCGTAACCAATTGGTGTTAAAAGCTGGGTCATTATGATAACCGAAAATTATATTCTCCCAAGCAAAGAAGTTGAGGATCAAACCGAGTTTTTGACGATCTTCTGGGACATGTCCAATCCCATATTGCCTGCGGGACTGGGCATCAGAACCCCGTCCTTCTAGCGGGATGCTTTGTCCATTGATTTTGATTTCGCCCTGAGCGGGAACAATACCTCCTAAGGCTTCAAGCAGCTCCGTTTGACCATTGCCCGACACCCCAGCAATTCCAAGAATTTCCCCTCTGCGGACGTGGAGTGAGATATCTTTGATGACTTGAACACCGCGCTTATCACTGACCTTGAGGTGATTTACCTCAAGAATTTTCTCACCAACTTTGGCCGGTTCTTTTTCTATACGCAGGAGTACCGAACGGCCAACCATGAGCTGGGCTAGTTCTTGAGGATTGGTTTGCTTCGTTTCTAGGGTGGTAACCATCTCACCTCTTCGCATAACGCTGACGGTGTCTGTGATTGCCATAATTTCCTTAAGCTTGTGCGTAATGAGGATTATGGTTTTCCCTTCGTTTGCCAGATTGCGAAGGATTTGGAATAGATGCTTGGCTTCCGACGGTGTTAGTACACCTGTGGGTTCATCTAAAATGAGTATTTGTGCTTGACGATATAACGCTTTGAGTATTTCAACTCGCTGTTGATGTCCAACAGACAGATCTTCAATAATGGCGTCAGGTTTTACTTCAAGAGAATAGGTTTTGGCGAGATCTTTGAGAAGCTCCCGCGCTTTGGCAAGAGAGGTATCAATCAAGAAACTATTCTCCAAGCCGAGGATTACGTTTTCAAGTACGCTAAAGTTATGAACGAGTTTAAAATGCTGGTGAACCATACCAATGCCGCATTGAATGGCTGCTCGGCTATTGGTTATTGTTGTCGGCTCACCATTAATCAGAATCGTGCCGGCATCGGCACGATAAAATCCATAGAGGATAGACATTAAAGTTGATTTGCCGGCGCCATTTTCGCCGACTATTCCATGGATTGAACCTTGTGAAACTTTAAGATTTATATTTTTATTTGCTTGAACCGCACCAAAGGATTTGGTTATCCCACAAAGTTCAATGATGGGTGCAGCACTTTCGTGCTGCACCAAATGTTTCATAGCGAATTCTCAATAAAACTAACTCATTGGACAGGTGTCATCGTCAGAGTAATTATGCACGACAAGGGTGCCATTGATAATATCCGACTGTGCTGTACTTGCTGCTGCAAGTACATTGTCAGATAACAAAGACTCGTTGTTTTCATCAACAGCATATCCAACACCATCCTCGGCAACTCCGAATACGTGGGTCCCGAGACTGAGATTATCACCCTCTACAAATGATTCATAAACCGCAACATCCACCCGCTTGAGCATGGAGGTGAGGACTGAACCAGGGTGAAGATGATTTTGATTGGAATCGACACCAATGCCCAATATCCCAGCATCAGCTGCCGCTTGCAATACACCGACACCCGTTCCTCCTGCTGCGTGATAAACGATATCGGCTCCTGCGGCTATCTGAGCTTTAGTTAACTCACCCCCCTTAATCGGGTCATTCCAAGCAGAGGGGTCGTTACCAGTCATATTTTGAATGATCTGAATATCAGGGTTCACTGAATTCACTCCTTGGACATAACCGCACGCAAAACGCCGAATCAATGGTATGTCCATACCACCGACAAATCCTACAACATTGGTCTGTGTCGTCATACCAGCAATCAGGCCCACGAGATAGGAACCTTCATGTTCTTTAAAGATGATAGACTTTACATTGGGTTGGTCAACTTCTGCATCAATCAGCACGAATTTAGTATCAGGAAAATCCGGTGCAACCACTGATAAGGGGCTTTCAAAGGAAAATCCGGTCATGACAATCGGATTGCTTCCAGTACTCGCAAGACGTCTGAGAGCTTGTTCTCTTTGCGCTTCCGATTGAATTTCAATTTCACGATACGCAAGGCCTGTTTCAGCTTTCCACTTTTCTGCTCCACCCCAGGCAGCTTCATTGTATGATTTGTCAAATTTTCCGCCAATATCAAAAATTATTGCCGGTTCAGCAAGGAGACCCGACCCCACAAAGGTAATTGCGAGTATTAGGCACAACTTAACCTTTAAAAATTTCATTAGATACCTCCAAATTAAGTATTTCCTTTTCAGACTCGGCAACATTAAGAATAACCCAAGCCAAATTGATTTATTACTAATAATATGAAAATATTACCATAAAAAACGACATGCCGAATGAAAAATAAGCAGAAATGATAATTGTCTTCTCTTGAAAAATTCCAACAAAATTTTGACCTGTCGCAACGACTTTTAGGTCAATTTAACTATTAGGCAAACGCACAAAGAAACTGTGAATCGAATTTATGACGAACATCATAATAAGTTGATGTCCATTGAGGCAGTGGTTGATGCTTTTTCAAAGCCGTAATAAAAAAGTTTCGTATGGATTTATTTTTTCGTATGAAACATTTCTTTTGAGCTAAATTTTGACTGCTAGTATCACGCCTTCATTGAATTGATGGATAAAGGCGAGATACTAGGAAGAAATACTGCTCGCAATTAATTGGTGTTGACTGTTGACACAATGACAGAGAATAATGCAAACAAACTACATCATTTCAATGGTTTTGTGATACTAGTTTCGCTGCAAAGTTTTCGCCTTCGGGTCAACGCGCGGTTGGCTGATATAAAGTGGTTTGGGTAAGGGGGGATTGCTCATTTTAAGTTTATCGGCCTGTAAGGCAATGGCAAGCGAAGTTTCGTATTTTGCGCTTATCTGCTTGACTCCCATCGCCTGAGCCAGTTGGTCAGAGTGAAAACCAATAATGTTTAGATTTTGTGTATTAAAGGACATTAATGTGGCACGGTCACCCACAATAGGAGCTCCTTTTGTACCGACCCGACAAAAATATTTATCTTTAACGGCCTTAATAACGACCATAAGATCTTGAGATTGACCGTAGGATATGGCATCAAAAATAGAAACTCCAATGGCAGGAATATTTAATGCCAATGCCAACCCTCGAGCGGCTGAAATACCCAGCCTGATACCATTAAAATTGCCTGGGCCGGTTGCAACACCGATGGCTTCGGCTTGCGACCATGTTAGATTATGTTTGGAGAATAGCCGATCAATGACAATAAATAGTTGATCAATCCCCGGTTGTTTAACTTCAATGATTTGATCAAATAATTGATGTTCCTTGATGACCGAAACTCTGGTATGAGAACCGGTTACATTCAAACCAATAGTAAACAAGACTATAAAACTGGACGAACTTCAATGACTTCAGGGATATAGTGGCGAAGGAGGTTCTGAATCCCCATTTTCAGAGTGATGGTAGAGGATGGACATCCCGCACAAGCTCCTTGCATGGTTAAATAGACGATTCCACGGTCGAAACCATGAAACTGAATATCACCCCCATCTTGCGTAACCGCTGGGCGAACCCTAGTTTCAAGGAGTTCAATAATCTGTTTAACAATCGGAGCATCTTTTTCATCAAAGTTTTCAACATTTTTTTTGTTATCACTGGGGGTGTCAATGATCGGTAAATTCAGTTGAAAATGCTCCATGATTGTACCAAGGATAGCGGGCTTGAGGTGTTCCCAGTAAATATTCTCTTCTTTTGAAACGGAAATAAAATCATTACCAAAAAAAACTCTGACAACCCCGCGAATACTAATGATTTTCATTGCAAGGCGTGACTTGCGTGCTGATTCAAAATCTGGAAAATCTTCAGTCCCTTCCTCAAGAACAACTCTCCCTGGTAAAAACTTAAGTGTTTCTGGATTTGGGGTGGTTTCGGTTTGAATAAACATCTTTTCTCTCGTTATGGCAATGCCCCTGAATCCCACCCAATAAAAATTGTAATTATTGGGTTCATGGGAACAATTGATATATTAAGAATTAGTTATTGTGAATTATGTTGCAAGGTCGCCAATTTTGCAAACAATTTTGCAATATTATTTTGTCTCCAGAAATTTACTCGGCAAAGTCAATTTCTGTTTATTTTACAAGTTTATTGTCAGGACAAGGTGATGGAGGATTGATCATCAACAAGGATATTATGGGCTGCCATTTTAAGAATTATGGCTTAAGAGGAAAAGAGAGGAAAAATGGAACTTTCTGGCGACAAAATTCTTCCAGTCAATCGAGAATTGGTATGGAAGCACTTGACGGACCCTGAAATTCTTTTGGAATGCATTCCAGGTTGTAGTGAACTAACTGGGACTTTAGAAGAGGGATTTGAAGCAGTTGTTACTCAAAAGATCGGTCCAGTTAAAGCCACATTTAAAGGGATGGTTAAATTTGAAGATATCGTGGTAAGGCAAAGTTACACAATGGTTGGAGAAGGGAAGGGGGGTGCCGCAGGAATTGCCAGTGGACTTGCTCGAGTCTCCTTTGCAGATAGCGAAGAAGGAACTTTGCTGATTTATGAAGTTGAAGCCGCCATGAAAGGTAAGATTGCCCAGTTGGGATCACGGCTTGTCAGCGGAGTAGCTAAAAAACTTGCCGATAAGTTCTTTACCAACTTCCAGGAAAAAGTCGCAGAACTTAATCCGGATAATACTATACCTGACTCATCATAAACCATGAGATTATTAAAACCAGTATAAGCGGTGATACTGGCACCTTTATTAGTCAGTCCTTTACCCAGAAGGCAATGTGTTTTTTATTGTTATTGCGATGGTATTGAGTCAGGTTGAATGCACTGGCTGATAATTTAATTTTGCCCAGTCCCAGTATAAACGCTTGGCTTCCCTGGCAACGGGACCTGTTTGATAGTGTGTGGTTTCGAATTGAGTCACAGGAACCACTTTGGCCATATTGCCGGTCGTAAATACCTCGTCGGCAGTATGAAAATCATCATAAGTTAAAATAGTCTCATGCACTTCAAAGCCGGTTTCTCTTAATAGATTAATAATTCGACTTCGCGTGATACCCGCTAAAAATGTACCATTGGATATGGGAGTCAAAACTTTACCATCCTTGACCATAAAAATGTTTGCAGTAGCTGTTTCAGCGACATTTCCCATCACGTCGGTCACCATAGCATTACTAAAACCATTCTCCTGCACTTCTTTGAGCATTCGCGCATTATTGGGATAGAGACAACCGGCTTTGGCATTGACTAGAGCAGTGGACAAAACAGGACGATGGAATCGGGTTTTACCCAAAGTGAGGGTTGTTTCAATGGGTGGCATGGGTAATTCTTCAAGACAAATGCAAAACCCAGTTGAACCTTCCTTCGGCACAATAGCCATATAGCCTCCGTCAATAGCCCAATACATCGGCCTTATATAAACCGAGCTGTCGGCAGGAAAGTGCTTTAATCCCGCAAGCGTGAAATCATGAATTTGCTCAGGAGTGTAGGTCGGTGTAATTCCAAGGGCGCTCGCTGAATCGTTAACGCGTTGACAATGCGGCAATAAGTCTGGTGCTAAGCCATAAGCTAACCGGGCACCATCAAAAACTGTGGAACCCAACCAAGCTCCATGGTCGGCAGCTCGAATTACCATAACATTATCATCATGCCACTGACCTTGGTAGAATGTTTTTATATTTGTTCCAGTTGCCATAGTTTTTGTTCCATCGTTAAGCTATTGTGAAAGGAGTCCAACAATTTCGTAAGTCTTTTTGACTATTGGTCGGGCGATAATGGCCGCTTTATCTGCGCCCGTGGCAAGAATACGGTCCAGTTCAGTGTTATCATCCATAAGCCGATTAACCTCATGCGTCACAGGTGAAACACATTCTATTGCTAGTTCAGCTAACTGATCCTTAAATTCTGAAAACCCTTTCCCACCAAATTGTTGCATGACACTATCACGTGTTGTGTCAGATAAAGCTGCATAAAGGTTAATCAGATTCTTTGCCTCGGGACGATTAGAAATTTCTGCTTCATGAGAGGGAATAGGATAAGAATCGGTTTTAGCTCGACGAATTTTTTTGACAATCGTATCCTTATCATCGGTCAGGTTGATTCGGCTGAGATCGGAAGGATCAGATTTTGACATCTTTTTTGTGCCATCTCGCAAGCTCATTATACGAGTTGCAACTCCCTCAATAATTGGTTCAATCACCGGAAAGAAGTCAACACCAAAATCATTATTGAATTTAATCGCAATATCCCTCGTTAACTCAAGGTGTTGTTTTTGATCTTCTCCAACGGGAACATGCGTTGCATGGTAGGCGAGTATATCCGCGGCCATCAATGCCGGATAAACGAATAAACCGACAGAAGAGTTTTCTCTGTTGGAGCCAGCTTTTTCCTTGAACTGAGTCATCCGACCTAACCAACCCAGTCGGGACACACAATTAAAGATCCAAGCGAGTTCAGCATGTGCTGAAACTTGACTTTGGTTAAACAAAATCGACTTGTTGACATCAATTCCTGACGCAATAAAACACGCAGCGGCGAGGCGTGTAGAGTGTTTGAGTTCTGTGGGGTCCTGCCATACAGTAATGGCATGTAAATCGACAATACAATAAATGCATTCAGCCCCTGATTGTTGAAGTTCAACAAAAGGTTTAAGGGCGCCTAAGTAATTGGCTATTGTTAACTTGCCGCTCGGCTGGATTCCAGAAAATATCCGCTGCGAACTGATTGTGTTAAGCATTTAAAACTCTATATCAATTCAGAATAATTTTAATTTAGAATGTTATAATGAATGTCTTTCAACTTTAAAGAGTGCAATTAGTAAAGTACCTTTCATGACACCCAATGTACCCTACAGCGTAATGACCATTGCAACAATTGTTTTTGGTCTTGAGGTCTTATTCACTGCGGGTGAATTAGTACCAGGAATTTGGCCTGAAAGCCAACACCTAAGAATTGTTGCAATCAGAGATTTTGGTTTGTGGGATCATAATCAACTCTTTTTAACTTCCGATCTAGTTAGACTTGTTAGTCATGCCTTTATCCATTTGCAATTGGTTGACGCCTTATTTTCAGCAGTTTTTATTTTGGCTTGGGGGACTTTTCTAAAAAAAATCACCGAAGACTCAGTTTTCTTATATATTTTCTTTATTACAACGATCATGGGTGGTTTAGGTTATACCTCACTCCTCAATGAAGAATTTCCACTCTTAGGGGCATCGGCCGGTTATTTTGGATTAATGGGTGGTTGCGTATCTCTTGTGTTATTGAATTGGATGAGAGGAGGTCGGTTTTTCTTCAAAAATGCGTGGTCAGTCCCGATTTTCTTTTTAAGTTTTTCTGTTGGAAGCCAACTTTTGTTTGGTGGTCCAGCATATTGGGTGGCCGATTATGTTGGCTTTTTTTCTGGGATGATTGCCACACCAATAGTTGTGTTTGGATTTAGAGAAAGCTGCAAAATTTTGACTGATATTTACACCAAATTGATGAAGTAAGTAAGACTTCTCGCTTGCACCTCAGCCATTTACTTATCTCTGGCGAATTTTTATTTCATTATTTTCGCTTTCTAAAATAATTCATAACCGCGTGAAGTTCCCAAGTTTTTAGCAAGATATGACTGAAAACATACGTGATGAAACCGAAAGCGATGAGCAGGGTGAAATATAAATATCGTATACTGCCTTGGCTCAGCCAATCGCCAAGTAAGTAAATTGTACACAATAAAGCACCTCCCATGATACCGGTTGCAAGTAATATTTTAAGCGCAACTCTTTTAAGTTGGGGGTCAATAGAAACCGCGCCTTCAAATGTTCTTGCTTTAATGATGAGCATGACCAACATAGTCCAACTCGCTACGGTTGTTCCAATCGCTGCCGCGATGTAACCAATGGTTGACATGAGGCCAACGGCTACCACTCCATTAACAAACATTGAAATCACTGCATACACAAATGGAGTTCGGGTATCTTCTCTGGCAAAAAAAACAGGTTGGTAGATCTTTTGGAGGACAAAAGCAGGTAATCCAAAAGCGTATACCATGAGAGCTAGGGAAGTCTCTTGAGTGTCCGTTGAAGTGAATGCACCGCGCTCAAAGAGCACACTTATTATTGGGACTGCAAGAACAATTAAGGCTACGGTGGCTGGCATTGTCAAAGCCAAAGCAGCTTCACTTGCCCGATTAAAGGCGAAATTACCCCCTGTGCGGTTTTTTTCGGCTAGATTTTTTGAAAGTTCAGGTAATAGTACGACGCCAATTGCAACGCCAACCACTCCAAGAGGGAGTTGATAAAGTCGATCAGCATAACTGAGCCAAGCGACAGCACCTTCGGTAAAACTGGCAACCTGGCGACCGATCACCAAATTAATTTGAACGACCCCACCACTCAGCGCCGCAGGTAAGGCTAAAATCAAGAGTTTTTTGATATCAGGTGTCAGTTTGGGGAGTTTGAGCTTAAGCGAAAATCCTAGTTGTGCACTTGCGAACCACACGACTAATAACTGTGCGAAGCCAGCAATGGGTACAATCCAAGCGAGGGCAAGTCCAAAGTCAAGACCAAACCAGTGGGCACAGAGTAAGGCGAGTATTAAAAAGAGGTTGAGAAGACAGGGAGCTGCTGCCGCCGCCACAAAATGTCCAAGTGAGTTCAGAAGACCAGAAAGAAGGGCCGCGACCGAAATGAATAGAATATAGGGAAAGGCAATTCGACCGAGTAAAACGGCTTGGTCAAAACGACCATCGCCAACAAAGCCACTTGCCATTAAAAACACCATGACTGGCATGATGAGTTGTGCAACAATAACAAGAATAATCAAGAATGTAACTAAGAAGGATAGCGCACTCTCAGCAAACTGTTTGGCGTCCTTTGGGTTTTTGAGCTTTTTTGAAAACATGGGTACAAAAGCGAGGTTAAATGCCCCCTCAGCAAAAATGCGCCGGAACATGTTAGGAAGTGTAAAGGCGACCAGAAAAGCTTCTGCTAAGGCGCCTGAACCCAAGAATGCGGCAAATAGGATTTCTCTAAAAAAGCCAAGAATGCGACTCATTAACGTCCAAAAACCCACTCGAAAAAAATTGCCAAAGAGTTTCGCGGCTTTAACCATCAGGTTTATACTTCCTACTTATTGAAACTTTGACAAAACCCACCGAAAGTGGTTTTTATCGGAACGAGTACGCCAATTCTGACTAATTCCGAACTACATGGGTTTAATTGAGTGGTAAATTTTGGATGGGGGCAATTGTCAAGTCCTCTGGTCCATCAATAGAGGGTTGATTTTGTAAAGTTCGTGGTGCTTGGTCAACAACCACGACTTTACGGTCTTGAATTTTGAATACTGCCAATGAGCGCTTGGTTGTCCCATCTGGATTAATTTGAAAGGGGCCGTAGGCGCCGATAAGTTCATCGGTATTTCTAATTTCATTAAGCGTGATTGTGCCATCTTGACCACGTTTTACCAATGCATCAATAACGATAATTCCATCATAGGGTATCGCGGCTAATGAATGCGGGGCTTCACCGTAGTAGTACTTATAGCGATTAGAAAATATAGCGGATTGATTAGGATCAAATTTTGGAAAAATGCTCTCCTGTAGCCCATTGAGTTGTAATGTAGAACTCGGAGTATCCCATCGTTCTATTCCTGCGACCACGATATCGTTGGTAATTCCACGGTCATTGAGTATCTCTAGAATCAGGGGGACCGCACCGGCTGGATTACCAGTAAATAACAATACATCAGGTTTGTCCGCTTCAATAGCGAGAGCAATTTCTTCAACAGCCTTTAATCCGCCAGGTTGACTATATTCATAGGTGATAGTTTGAATGAGTTCCATGCCGGCGACCTGTGCGGCTTGGGTCAATACTTCAGCTCCACGAATCTCAGAGATTGTATCTGCTTGTACGATAATCGTGCGTGTATAACCTTGGCTTATTAAGTAATTGACGATTCGTTCAGATGCATTTTCAAATGTTTGTCCCAATGAAAATACATACCCGCTGGCAATTCGACTGTCATTTGAAAAACTAAACACGGGAATTCGTGAAACATTAGCAAGGGGTGCTATAACTCGTGTTGAGTCTGAATACAGTGGTCCAAGAATAATATCTGTCCCATCACTGATCGCTTGTTGAGCCGCAATGTACGCATCTTGGGGATTGCCCTTGGTATCATAGACATTCAGCACAATAGGACTCGGGCTTACCTGATCTATTGCCATTTGCGTACTCTGTTCAAAAATCCGAGCAAGGTTAGCCGTTTCGGTATCTTCAGAGCCCATGGGAATTAATAGAGCCACACGAAACTCTTGATTCAACGTATTAGTAGCAGTCTGTGACTGACCACCTCCCTGAGATGGTGATAAATTGTCGCTACAGCTTGCCAAAAAAATTGAAAATAAAAGGAACTGAATAACTAAAACGATTCGTTTGAATTGAGTTTGCAATGGTCAAACCTTTGATTGGTTGGAATTAATGAAGCCAGAGAGAATCTATATGTATTATGTGAGTTGAATTTTTCAAAAACTATTGTCTGGTTAACTCATTATTACCACTTTTCTATCAAAAAAGTAGTTTTCCAAGCTCATTTCAACTTTTTCCCATTCTTATTGAGCGATAATCAAGATAAAAGGGTGATTATTCGTGTTTGATTATCTTCCTGTAGGGACAATAATCCCAATATGTTGAATGATTAGTCCACAAAAGTAATAAGTTAAAGAAACGAGATGTCACAAGCCCATAATCACGGTGAATCTTCGTGCCCTAAGTTGTGGCATCCAAATACTTTTGAGTGGCCACAGATAGAGCTTCTGGAAAAACCTCCTCCAATAGGACATGGTCCTGTTGTGTTCCCACGGAAATACGAACACATCTGTCTTGGGGTGCAACAAAAGGCATGCGGACAAAAATATCACGCTGAATCAATTCCTCCAGAAGCATTCGGGCGAATTGACCATCATATCCCCCATCCACAGCGACGAAATTTGCTGCTGACGGAATAGCTTTCAAATTGTTTGACTCAGCGAGGCGATATATTCTTCCCTTGGACTCATCAGCTTTGCGAATTACATCCGCAATATTATCTGTATCCAAAAGGGAGGCAATGGCACCGATTTGAGATATTCGGCACATCCCAAAGTGATTACGAACGCGATTAAATCCTCGGATTAACTCTTCACACCCGATTGCATAACCGATTCTCATGCCTGCCATCCCGTGTGCTTTTGAAAAAGTCCGAAATCTTATAACCCTAGGGTCATTGACATCAACTTTGGTAATAGCATCAGTCGGTGCAAACTCAATATAAGCTTCATCAAGAACGAGGAGCGTTTCTATGGGTAATTGCTTTACGAAATTTTCAATGCTCTTGCCAAGATTCCAAGTTCCCATTGGATTATCTGGATTAGCCAAGTAAACGAGCGCAGGTTTGGTTTCAATTGTTTTCTCAAGCAATAGTTCAAGATTCTCATGGTCATCAACATAAGGAACCGTTATCAAATTCCCACCGTACCCAATCACATGATAATTGAATGTGGGGTAGGCTCCATGTGAGGTAACGACTTTATCACCTTGTTTAACTATCATTCGGACTAAATAACCAAGCAAACCATCTATACCTTCCCCAATGGCAATGTGTGCTGCCGGAACATCAAGCGATTCAGCTAGTACTTCGCGCAATTCATAATTTTCTGGATCACCATACTGCCAGCTTCCGGAAACTGAATTTTGCATGGCTTCAATTGCCTTTGGAGAAGGTCCAAAGACATTTTCGTTGGCTCCAATTCTTGCCGCAAAAGCTCGGTGCCTTTTTCGTTCAAGAGCTTCTGGGCCAACGAAAGGAACGGATTGAGGCAAGGTTTCAAATAAGGGATTAAAATTAAACATTAGCCGATCAAATTCCTTAAATTATGAGCACGTTAAACAGAGCTTATATTAGTTATTAGTCATTTAATACCCAGCAACCTTTTGCTAGATTTTGAGTTGTCAACTTATTCAAAGGTTATAACTTCCAGAAAATTTCAAATCTCATGACAAAAGTTTAGGGAAATATTCATGAGTAAATTTTGTGAATTAGTTGGTCGTGACAATCACAGAATATCAAATACCTTTGACCAAATGACTGATTTGGTTTTGGGTATGAATAACAACCGGTTGACTTATTAAGAGTTGACCAAATAGGAGAGAACATGAATGAAATTACAAAAGTCAAATTTACACGCAGGGATTTAAGCGAGGATTTAAATAAAGAAAGAAAAGTAATTAACAGAAAATCTAAAGAGTTGATCAGAGGAAAATACTTTTACGCAAAGGATCACAAATTTAGCAAAGAAAATAATCAATTGCCTAGAGACTATTTAAATCAGATAGTTTGTGCTGATAGTTTAGAAACCCTTAAGAGGTTACCAAACAATTGCATTGATTTAGTTTTTACTTCCCCGCCATATAATTTTGGCCTAGATTACCAAGAAGATGCCGATGAGGATTCTATAGATTGGCAAAGTTATATTGATAATTTGTTTGCTATTTTAGGTGAGTGCATTAGGGTATTAAAGCATGGAGGGAGGTTGATTATTAACATTCAACCTTTGTTCTCCGATTATATCCCATTACACCACATAATTTCCAATTTTATCACCAGTAAAAAACTTATTTGGAAAGGTGAGATCATTTGGGAGAAAAATAATTACAACTGTAAATATACTGCTTGGGGCAGTTGGAAAAGCCCTTCAAGTCCATACCTAAAATATTCTTGGGAGTTTATAGAAGTTTTTTGTAAAGGTGATCTGAAAAAATTAAATCTCGCAGAGAACATAGATATTTCAGGAGATGATTTTAAAAATTGGGTGTATGCTAAATGGTCAATTGCACCAGAAAGAAAAATGAAAGAATTTGGTCATCCAGCAATGTTTCCAGAGGCACTAGCCAGAAGGGTATTACAGTTATTCAGTTTTAAGAACGATATAGTATTGGATCCATTTAATGGTGTGGGAACTACTTGCTTAACTGCCAAAAAGTTTAATCGAAATTATCTTGGTATAGACATATCTCAACGATATTGTGATGTTGCCAAAACTAGGGTGAATGGTATTCTGCTTTAAAATGAATATCACCTTAATTTTTTATTGCGCTATTAACAATTTAAAAAATTATTAGCCCCAACTTTATAACAATTATAAGAACAAAATATGAAAAACAAAAAGAAAATTGAGAAAATACCAATCAAACTTCCCGGTCATAAACACCCACCATCATTGAAAGAAATAAGGGAATAAATAAACATACCAAGAACACCAGACAAACTGGCAAAGCTACTGGTTAAGGACTACGAAATTGAATACGATAAAGAAGAAGGTTCTGAGGGAAGATGTCACTCACGTATATAATTCCTAAAATTCTCCTATTTGACAAACCTTAAAATGCTTAAAAGTTCTTTCATTTTCATTGGTCAATACATTTTAGAATGCCTTTTCTTTCTTGTCTTTCTGTGTTAGTTCTAGCTTAGACAAAGCCATTCCAACGAAGCTTCTTAAGTATTTGTTTGGTTCATTGTGCTTAATCCGAGGCTAACATTTCAAAAAGTATTGCGACGGCTTCCGCTCCCGGATCGTTATAACCAGCTAGGTTAGCTGCTCCAACATAACTCGCCCGTCCTGCTTTTGCATTGGTAATTGCAGCAGTCTTATCGGCCCCATTACGAGCCGCAGAAGCAGCCTTACCAATGCCATGATGTTCCAAGACTTTAAGAGCGGGTTCCAAAGCATCAATCATGGTTCGATCACCTGCCTGTGCACCACCAACCTGCTTGATGCGCTCAAGTCCATCAATCAAGGATTGAGAAATGTTTTTCCCGCTCGTCAAAGAGTCACCTGTTGCGGCAAAGAAAATTGCCAGTAAAACGCCTGATGAGCCTCCCATACTTTCGCTGAGCACTTGACTAATTGCTTGGAACAGTTGTCCATGATCAGCCAGTGGCAGAACATCTATTTTGGCCTGCAACGACTTTGCCGCCGTTCCCAAGGTGCTTCCTGTGTCTCCATCTCCAGATTTGGCATCTAGGGCGTTTAACTCGGCCTCACTTTCGGTGAATAACTTACAGCACTTGGCAATCAATTCACGTGTTGGATGATGGATGGAAGGATTAAAATGAGTGGGAGAAAGGTCCTCTGGAAGAGGGTTTACTTCAACAGAAGTCGCTTGAAAATAACCGGGCCAAGCATGCGGGCCAACCGGTAACTTCAGAGCCTCAAGGTCACTTATTGAAGGAGAAAATAACGAAACAGAAAAGCCTCGCATATCCAGTGAAGTCATAAGCGGAGAAGGGGCAATCACCCCTTGGATTCTCGGCCCCATTCTTGAACACATTAATGCATTTGTCAGAATTCCCATCTCAATTGGTGTACACCCTCCAAGGTTGTTGAGTAATGCAACTAATTGTCCCTTCTGTGCATGAGGTTCCAGACGGTCAATGACCAAATCCATAGCCGCTGAAGCTGTAGAAAATGAAACTTGTTCAATCCCGGGCTCCCCATGAATACCTAAACCCAATTCAGCCATACCTGGTTCTATCCGATTTTCTTTAGGAAACCCCGGAACTGTACAAGTATCAAGAGACATTCCAATTGTTGATACAGTTTGAGCTATGCGCTCAGCCACATCGGCAATTTGATCTAAGTTAGCACCTGTTGATGCCATTGCCCCGGCAATTTTGTGAATAAATAATGCCCCTGCAACTCCCCTTGGTTGCGGAAGTTCTGGTAACGCCACATCGTCGCCCACCACAACCATCCGGACTTTATAACCCAAAGCTCTAGCCCGCTCGGCGGCAAGGCCAAAATTAAGACGGTCACCCGTATAATTTTTGACAATAAGTAAACACCCCGGCGAACCCGTGACGGAAAGAATTCCTGCTAGCACAGCCGCAACTGAAGGGGAAGCAAACACCTCACCACACACCGCGGCTGTAAGCATCCCATTACCGACAAATCCTGTATGGCTAGGTTCATGGCCTGAACCTCCTCCCGAAACAAGGGCAACACCAGATTTATCCCAATCTTTTCGGGCAACCACTTTGATATGTGGGTATCCATCAAGTCGGTATAATTTACCTTCTGAGATACGTAACATTCCATCAATTGCCTCAGTTACGACTGAATTTCTATCGTTTATGAACTGGTTCATTAGTTACTCCTTATCTAACACGATTACCTGAGCTATCAAAAAACAATGGATTTTGGGGTTGAATTAGGACATGTTCACCCGGCTTGAGCGCTGAATACATGTCTGTGAGGGAAACAAGTTTGTGTCCTTCAATTTCAAGGTGGAGTTGAGTCTGGTCACCGAGATGTTCCAAACGAGTCACCTTTGCCGGTTTTCCCTCTCCTTGCTTTATGTGTTCTGGTCTTAAGCCGATCATCGCTGCACCAGCTGGAGCACCAGGAAATAAATGTGCCGGGAGAGCATTTATTCGAGGAAGGCCCAGCCGCCCGCCAACATACAGGCTAATTGGATTTTCATAAATTTCACGCGGGGATCCAACTTGAACTAACCGCCCCTCCTCAAGCACACCTATTGTATTAGCCATAGTCATAGCTTCAATTTGATCATGAGTTACATAAAGAATTGTTGCTCCAAGTTGCACTTGGATTCGTTTCAACTCAACCCGCAAATCAGAGCGCAATTTGGCGTCAAGTGAGCTTAAAGGTTCATCCATCAAATAAATTGAAGGATTTCGAACCAAAGCCCGACCAATAGAAACGCGCTGCATCTCGCCACCCGATAATTCTGTTGTTCGATTATCAAGTTTATGAACAATTTGAAGAACTTCAGCAATTTCGTTAATCTTCTTATGGATTTGATCCTCTGGGGTTTTGAGCAAGGGCGAGCGGAGCGGAAAAGATAGATTTTCACGAACCGTCAAATGCGGGTAGAGTGAGTATTGCTGAAATACCATCGCCACATTACGCATAGCTGGTATCTCGTAAGTTACGTCCTGTTCATCAATGAGTACCGAACCCTTGTCAGGACGTTCAAGGCCTGAAATCAGTCGTAAGGTTGTTGTTTTACCAGCACCAGTTGGCCCCAGTAAGACGATAAACTCCCCATCAGAAATACTTATAGATACATCGCTTACCGCTTCAATCTGGCCGAATGATTTGAATATATTGCGTAATTCAACTTGAGACATTTGTTTATGTCGTTTCAAGACTAGGCATACTTAATGACCGTCCCGTATCACAATCAAACAAGGCAACCGCTTCTTCACGAAAGCTTAAACCGACGATTTCACCCTCCCGAACTTTATCCTTGGCGGGCAATCGCGCTTTAAGGGGGCCATTTGATGTCAAAAGGGTAACGATTTGAGTCGTACCAAGATACTCGGTTGTTTCCACTTGCCCCTTATATGCTGATTGATCATTAAACGATACGTTTTCAGGACGAACTCCGAGAGCAAGAGAACCTTCAGCGGCTTGTCCAAGCGGGCGTATTCCGATTTCTTGGCCTTCAAGATTTAAACGCGTTATTCCCGCTTCTAGCTTTGCCGAAAATAATAGGAAGTTCATTGGGGGAAAGCCAATGAAGTCAGCAACGAACATCGTTGCGGGATACTCATAGATTTCCTGCGGAGTGCCGAACTGTTCAATTACGCCCTGATTCATTACCACAATCCGATCACCCATTTGCATTGCTTCGCGTTGGTCATGGGTTACGTAAACAGTTGTTGCTCCCATCCGGTCATGGAGTTCGCGCAATTCTCCTGACATATGCTCTCTGAATTCGGCATCCAAAGCTCCGAGGGGCTCGTCCATTAAAAAGCATTTTGGTTGCCTGACAATAGCTCGCCCTAAAGCAACTCGTTGTCTATCCCCGCCGGACAATCCGCTGACGGGACGATCTAAAATTTCTTCTATCCCCAGTATCTTGGCTACCTCAAGAACTTTTTGATTGACATCAGTCCTGTTCATTCCTTGGCTGATGAGGGGATAACTGATATTTTTGCGAACATTCATATGGGGATACAGTGCAAACATCTGGAATACAAAGGCAATGTCTCGTCGGCTTGCAGGTCGTCGGCTGACTTCTTCACCATCAATCAAAATTTCGCCTGAGGTCGGTAACTCAAGCCCTGCAATCATTCGCAGGGTCGTCGTCTTACCACATCCCGAAGGTCCTAGAAGCATGAAGAACTCGCCATCAGCGACAGTAAATGAGGATGATTCAACTGCTGTAAAGTCGCCAAACTCCTTGCGCAATTTGCGGATGATAATTTCTGCCATTAGAGGGTCACTTTTGGAAATAGTCCTTTCTACATCACGCTTGAAAGGGCTGATACTTCTGACGGTCGCCTGAACAGGTCAGACAAAATAACATAGTCAGCGGTCGCGCGATTGCATGCGATGACGGTTTGTTGTAGGGTGGAGATTCTTAAAAGTGCCTTCACATCAACATCATGTGGCATGGAGGAAAGAGGGTCAGTAAAGAAAAATAAAATATCAATTTCACCTTCAACGATCATGGCACCTAGCTGCTGGTCGCCGCCAAGTGGGCCGCTTTTGAGTAAATTAATTTTAAGACCCGTTGCTTCGGTCACTTGATTCCCGGTTGTACCTGTTGCCCATAGCAAGTGAGGTTCTAGGCGTTTGATGTGGTGTTTTGACCAAGCAATCATTTCAGCTTTCTTTTGGTCATGAGCTACCAAAGCGATGCGTTTTTGATTCGGTCGTTGTGGCATTTTAGTATCTTATTTATTCTTTGGGAAAATGACTGACGATGATAAACATTACGGTACCGATTAACGTGATCAGGAAAGACCATGTGTAAGCCCAAAGCAAATAGGGTTGCATCAGCATAAACACACCGCAGGCAATGATAACGGATGCAACCAGCTCCCAAGCACCACGTTTAAAGTGCTTTAATTCATGCCAAAAACGATTCATTTTCGTACGGCTCCAAAGGTAATTCCGCGAAGGAGATGCTTTCTCAGCAGGATTGTGAATACCATTACCGGGACAAGAAACAATGTTGCTCCTGCGGCAACGGCTGGCCAATCAAGCCCACTCACACCAATGATCGACGGAATGAACGGAGGTGCTGTCTGGGCAGTTCCAGAGGTGAGGAGAACAGCAAAAGCATATTCGTTCCAAGCAAAAATCAAACAAAATATTGCTGTTGAGGCTATTCCTGTTGTCGCTTGTGGCAAGACCACTTTGATAAATGCTTGTAACCGGGTGTAGCCATCAATAAGTGCGGCCTCTTCGTATTCAAGGGGAATCTCATCAATGAAGCCCTTTAGCAACCATACCGCCAACGATAAATTGACCGCTGTATATAACAAAATCATTCCCGCATGGGTATCAGATAATCCCAAAGTACGAAACATCAGAAAAATTGGAATGGCGATTGCAATAGGCGGCATCATGCGGGTTGAGAGGATAAAAAATAGTAAATCTTCCTTGAGCGGCACACGAAAACGGGAAAAAGCATAAGCAGCCAAGGTTCCGAGAAACACAGAAAGAAAGGTTGAGCCAAAACCGATGATAACTGAATTGAGGAACCTTTCGCCAAATCGAGATGGTCCAGCAATGACCATACCTTTATCATTAACAATCCGCTCATACCAATTGGTTGGAGGATTGTTGATCAAGTATTCCTCACTTTGTCTCGTTTGAGTGGTAAATAAATTGACATACCCCTCCAAGGTGGGTTCAAAAAAGATCTTAGGTGGATATGCAATCGCATCAACTTGCGTTTTGAAGCCCGTTGACAGGATCCACAATAAAGGGAGTATGGTGATTAAAGCATAGATGACAACAAGGACTCCTGCTATCCACTTCTGTGTCGCGCTTGGTTCTGCTAGGTTCCGAGCACTCATCGGTCTTTCACCCGGTTTAAGGCTTTAACATAAATTGAGGCCAAGCCAAAAATTGTGACAAACAGGATGACCGCGTAAGCTGATGCATAGCCAGTACGCCACTTTTCAAATGCTTCCCTCTTTAAATTGATTGATGTCAATTCGGTCGTTGAGCCCGGTCCACCACCCGTAAGAAGAACAACCAAATCAAACATTTTGAAATTCTCAATCCCACGGAAAAGAACTGCAAGCATTAAAAAAGGGAGCACCATGGGAATAGTAATGGTCCAAAATTGCCGCCATTTTGACGCTCGGTCACACTCTGCGGCCTCATAAATGTAATCGGGAATTGACCGTAATCCCGCGAGGCAAATCAGCATCACAAAGGGTGTCCACATCCAAGTGTCAACAATGACAATAGCCCACGGAGCAAGATTAACTTCACCGATCATCGTGAAACTGTTGGAGTCAATGCCGGTTAGAAACTCAATGATATAGTTAAACAACCCAATTTGGGGCTGATAAAGAAAAGTCCAAAAATTACCTACGACAGCGGGTGAGAGCATCATTGGCAACACAATAATAGTCGTCCACAAACCGTTGCCCTTGAATTTGCGATTGATGAGCCAAGCAAGGGCAAAGCCAATCAAAACCTGCATGATTATTGTCCAGCACAGAAAATGTGCCGTGGCCTGCATCGTTTGCCAAATGTCACTATCGGTTAAGATCCGTTCATAATTCCTTAAACCAATGAATTTGACATCGGCGTTGGGGCGATTAGCCCGATAATTTGTAAAGCTCAGCCGAATCGTCCAAATGAGCGGGAATATATTAATCGCTAAAAGAAGAAGTATTGTCGGCCCAACGAAGAGCCACGAAATCGCCCGGTCGGACATCCCCCGAATGCCGCGCCGTAAACGCTTCGGCGTCGCCGTTACCACCCTATCAATAGGGGCTATATTCATGATGGAGAGCTACTTCATTCCATTTGATCATGTGGCCGGTCCATGCGCCCGGCCACACTGTATTTTCAACAATTAAATGGATTTCAGAATTTAGAGTATGCCTTCGTCTTCAAATACTTCAATCCAATCCTCAACTAATCCATCCAAGGCTTCTTGAGCAGTACCTTGACCAGCAATTACATACTTATGGACTCGGTCCTGCATCGCAAGGAGTAGAGAGGCATAAGCTGGCTCAGCCCAAAAATCTTTCACAATTGCCATCGAATCAAGAAACGTTTGAGCGTAAGGTTGGCTAGACGCAAAATCAGGGTCCTCAACAACCGCCTTTAATGCTGAATATCCTCCGAGTTCCCACCATTGCTTTTGAACCGCCGGTTGGGCAAACCATTTGATATATTCAAGAGCCGCTTCCTGGTTCTCTGAATAGGAAACCACCGAAATACCCTGTCCACCAAGTTGGGCAAAATGACCGTATGGGCCGGCAGGATTAGGGAAATAACCTGAACGGTCACCGCCCACGTTTTCATCAGCGTTAACTCCGGGCCAGATAAAAGCAAAATTCATTTGTAAGGCGACTAAACCTGACCGGTAAGCATCGATGGCTTGTGACATGTACCAGTCTGACGATCCCGGCGGTGTACAACAATCATAAAGTGCCTTGTAATACTCAAGTCCTTCAATCGCTCCCTGTGAATTGACAAACCCTTCAAGTTCATACGGAGATTCTGGGTTGCCATATTCAAAACCGTAGTTGTAAAGTGCATTGGTCACACCCATGGTAATTCCTTCGGAACCACGTTCGGTATAGATTGCAGCCCCATATACGACTTTGTCGTCAATTGTTCGTCCCTGAAAAAACTCAGCAATATCTTTGAGTTCAGCAAGTGTTTGAGGCACACCAAGATCCCGTCCATACTTGTCTTTATACTCAGTTTGTAGTTCAGGTCTTTCAAACCAATCTTTGCGATAAGTCCATCCAACGACATCTCCGAATGCTGGTAAAGCCCAGTAGTTTGGCGTTCCTTTTGGCCACTCAGCATAACCCGTGACTGTTGCGGGAATGAAATCATCCATGGTAATCCCTTGCTCTTCAAAGAAACCATTCAATTTGACATAGTGTCCAGCTTCTGCCGAGCCACCAATCCATTGACTGTCGCCAATCATCAAATCACAAAGCTTACCACCCGAATTCAGTTCATTGAGCATTCGGTCGGCGAAGTTGGTCCAAGGGACAAACTCAAAACTCATATTGTGACCACTTTCAGCTTCAAAGTCTTTGGATAGTTCAACGAGAGCATTGGCCGGATCCCAAGCCGCCCAGCATAAAGTTAAATCTGCCGATTTTGATGACGTTGCAACAACCGAAGCAAAAAATGCCGCAGCGATAAAAATTGATTTTTTCATAACTTTCCTTTCTATTATTATGATGTCTCTAACACGTCAAAAGCTCCACAAGTATGCCAAGTTGAGAGGCATCGTTATTATTATCCAATTCAGTAAATATTGGTACATCATAGTATACGTTAACTAGTAATTTAGTCAATTAAGTGTTCCTGAATCAGTGAAACAATTAACGCTATCCAATTTAATCGTTAAGCAATTAAATCCTCTCATGAGTTAAGCGGTCAAATGTTGCTAAATCTTTGCTTGAAGATCATCAATTTTACAGTGTATAGAGATTGTAATTGGGGTTTAGAATTAAATTATTACCAATAAGATAAAGTGAACAAAATTATTTTTTGAGTGTCCGTGATGATAAAACTCGGTGTATTAAATGCCGGGCCTGTGTTGCCAGAAATTCGCCATATTTATAGTGATTATGCGCAGATTTTTGGGCACATGCTCAGATGCTTTGACTTTCAAATTGAGAGCTGGAAGGTGTATGAATCACATTTTCCCAACACCATTACTCAATGCGATGCATGGCTTATTTCAGGTTCAAAATTTGGCGTCTATGAAAACCATCCTTGGATTCCAACGCTTGAGGAATTCATTCGCGATTGCCATGCCAACAATTTGCCGCTTATTGGGGTGTGTTTTGGACATCAAATAATCGCTCAGGCTCTCGGGGGCACAGTTGAAAAGTTTAGAGAAGGTTGGGGCGTTGGTTGGGCACCGTTCTTTTTTCTAGACCAGACGATATACCTCAATTCATGGCATCAGGATCAAGTTGTAATTGTACCTGAAGGGGCACATGTTTTGGGACACAATAGTTTTTGTGAAAATGCCTTTATTAGTTATGGTGAAAACACTTTTTCATTGCAGGCTCACCCCGAATTTGACCACGATTTTATCAGGCATCTCATTAAATATCGTGGATCTGAAGTTCCGCAAAATAGGGTTCAAGGAGCTAAGGAAAGTTTAGAAAAAAAATTAAGCAATGATTTAATGAGGGATTTTTTTGGATATCACATTAAATCGCGGTCACTTCAACAAGCGATTGAAAATTTCAGTAATGGTCAGTGATTTTAGCCTTGGAGCTTGTCAATTTTCTTTTGCAATTCAGTCATTTGCAACTTAACCGCTTCTAGGTCAGACTGACCCTGGTTCGGCTTTTTTGGATCGATATCTTTATGGCTGCCGTTTTGTGGCTGATTCCAAAATGGAAACATGTTTGATAGATATTCCTGCTGGCTCTTCTGAAACTCAACCCATCCTTTCACTGGATTCGAAACATTTTTCATAAATTCCGACTGGCTTTGATTCAGTATACTGTAGGTTGCTTCAAAAAATTTGGGGATGATTGCCAATGAATCTTCTTTGTATGATTGGACCATCTTCATAAGAATATCGACAGGCAGAACGGGTAATCCAGCTGATTCATTATTGATAATAATCCGAACGAGTAATTCACGGGTTAAATCTTCTCCCGTTTCACGGTCGACTACTTTTATACTCTGACCTGATTTGACGATATCAGCCAAATCTTCTAAAGTTGTATATTCGCTTGTTTGAGTATTATAGAGCCTACGACTTGAGTATCTTTTGATTAGAAGAGGTTCTTGATTATTTTCCATTATATTTCATGCCTCATGGCTAGAGCGGCAGAATCAGAATTTATTTGGCCGCGGGTATTAATACATATTGTCCCGGAGCGTCGCCGAGTGAACGGTCAGCATCAATCTCTCGTGCCGTGGTATCTGGTCCCGATTTAAGGGCAAGCCATTTCATCCAACTTCCCCACCACGTGCAATCACTGTATTGAGCTTTTGCACGCCACTCTCCAAAATCATCAAATTGATTGGGATTGATGAAATGCCCGTACTTCTTTTTAGTCGGTGGATTAATAATTCCGGCGATATGGCCCGATTCAGCCAAAATGTAATTTTTTTCCTTACTCGCTGCTTTTTGCAGACCATTAAATGAAGTTTTCCAGTTGACTAAATGGTCTGCTTCGCATGCAATTGCAATAAATGGCTGCGTAATATCTGCGATCCCAATTGAGACATCATTAACTATTGTTTGGCCCTTGGCGAATGTATTGCCGCGTATTGTATCGTAAAAATACTCTTTAGCCATTCGTCCTGGAAGATTGGTTGTATCGCTATTCCAATACAGAAGGTCAAACGCTTTCGGCGGTTCACCCATCAGATAGCTTCGAATGGCAGGACCATAGACGAGATCATTTGCCCGTAAATAGGAAAAAGCTTGCGACATATTTTTGCCAGGAAAATACCCTTTAGATTTAATTTCATGATCAATTCCAGCAAGGTATTCGTCACTAATAAAAATTCCCAACTCACCAGCATCTTCGAAATCGGTGAGTGTGGTGAAGAAAGTGGCCGAGTGAATGGTATCGACTTTCATTTTATTTTGATAAGCCATGGTCATTGCCAACAGCGTCCCGCCAATACAATAACCTACGGCATTGAGTTGCTTCGTGTGACTCAATTTGAGAGTTTCATTGATAGCTCTCTGGCTACCTTCTAGAACATAAGTGTCCATGCCAACGTCATGAAAGGATTCATCGGGGTTATTCCAACTGACAACGAATACTGTAAAACCTTGTTCAACCATGTAGTTGATAAAGCTGTTGTCGTGGCGAAGGTCCAAGACGTAATATTTGTTGATCCATGGTGGAATAACCAAGAGAGGCAGCTCCTTGACCGTTTCTGTTTTGGGGGAATATTGGAGCAACTCAAAGAGTTTGTTTCGAGCAACCACTTTTCCTTCGCTGAGGGCAATGTTATCACCTACTTTGAAGGCACTCGTATCTGCAAGAGTTACGATCAAGTCACCGTCGTTTCGCTCAAGGTCTTTGACAAGGTTTTCCAATCCATCAACAAGCGACTGACCTTCAGTATCAATGGCTTTTTGCAGAGCCTCGGGGTTGGTTGGTAGGAAATTTGCAGGACTCAACAAATCAGTGACTTGGTGGGAAAAGAATTCAATCTTTCTTTTCTGGCTTTCATCAAGTCCTTGCAGATTTTCAAAGTAACGATTGATAATTTTAGCATTTAAAAGATACTGTTCTTTAATCAAGTTGAAGTAAGGATTGTTCCAGTGCTCGCTTTTAAAACGATTATCCTTAGTTTGGGGCAATGATGTTTCATCCGATTGTGATCCCATCAGGGATTCATTGGTTCTTAACCATAGCTCCATGGATTTACCCCAATACTGGACCTGATTTTCAAATATTTTTGTCGGATTGATAAACACATCTGTGATACTTGCAATTCCCGTCTGTAACAGTGTGTCACTATCGGGGTGAAGAGTTGCGGGGTCAATGGGTTCCTTTTTGGCAAGAATTTCCATTAGGCGCACGCTCAACTCCTCAATTCGTATCATGTTGTTGTTGAACTTTTCAGAATGTACTTTTGACTCACCCATACGTTCAGTCCTTAATTAAAATTTTATTTACATTAACTCTATAATAAACTATTTCCTAGAAATTGGATTTTAATAATGTGATGAAGGGAGGCTTAATGAGACCGTTATTTACTTATGACGCAGTTGAGAGTGTTCGATTAACTTGCGAATGGTCTGGTGCTTCGGCAAAAACATTTTGGTCTTATCCCTTTTTTGGTTTTTCAACGAGTTATATTCCCAAGACTTTTTCGGCTTGGGGAACAGTCGTTGAGCGAACCTACAGCAGAATTGTTGAAAAACCTGACTGGGGAATTGATTGGGTTGTTTCAGACCATGTAGAATACCTTGTCAACAAAGAAACGGTCATTGATAAACCGTTTGGTAACCTTGTCAACTTCAAATTAATTGGTCGCCCTGAATCACCCCTTAAGGTTCTTCTCATCGCGCCCATGTCTGGACACTATTCTACCCTTTTACGTAAGACTGTACGGAGTCTTCTGCCAGACTGTGAGCTCTTCGTCACGGAATGGAAAAATGCTCGAGACATACCGGTCAGTGAAGGAAAGTTTGATATTGAAGATTTTACCGAATACTTAAGGGATTTTATGGTGTTTCTTGGACCTGATACGCACGTGATTTCAGTGTGTCAGCCGGTTCCCCTGACATTGGCAGCTGCGGCGATGATTGCTGAGGATACCCCAGACTGTCAACCAAAAACAATGATTCTGTTCGGTGGACCTGTTGACCCCGATGCTGCTCCAACTGAAGTCACCGATTTTGGCAAGCGAGTAACAATGGGGCAGCTTGAACGATTATTTATTCAAAATGTTGGCTCTAGCTATTTAGGTGTTGGTCGTGTTGTTTACCCCGGAATCACCCAACTCTCTTCGTTCATTTCGATGAATTTACAAAGTCATCTCACAGCGTTTCACGATCAAATTATGCGAACGGCTCGCGGTGAATCCTCTGATCATGACCGTCATAATGAGTTTTATGATGAATACCTTGCCGTCATGGATATGACAGCCGAATTTTATCTATCAACTGTTGAACGTATTTTTAAAAAACGCGAAATTGCTCAAAATATTTTTAAAGTGAGAGGAAGACCTGTAGATCTAGGTAAAATCAATCGAACTGCGGTCAAAATAGTTGAAGGTGGAAAGGATAATATTTCGGCTCCAGGCCAGTGTGCTGCAGCTTTGGATTTGTTGAGTGGACTATCGGAGCATCAAAAAGCAATTCATGTGGAACCCAACGCTGGACATTACGGAATTTTTTCGGGGAAATCGTGGATCAATGATATTCGACCTCTTGTTCTTGATTTTATGGCGTGTAATTCTCACTAACAATCAAATTATTCCTGACTCTGACACTCTGAGGATTTAACCACCTAATCCACGTTAGATCAGCCTTGCAAAATAGTCACTACATTCCCCGCACTTAAGACGCGCAATAGTACCCTTGTTATTCGCTATACCACCCCGCATTTAGTCCCTGTCTCTGCGTAATTCATCTATCCTCGTCTCAGACAAACTTTGAATTGTTGTTATTAATTTTCATTGCCAAGATTTTTTCCTTACATCAAATACACAGTATCGGTTCAGGATATTAAATTAGGGTTTAATTGGCAAATAGGTCTTCGTGAAAGCATTCAATTCAGCGATGTGTCGATTCTTTGCATCTGCCTCCAACTGGTGAAGGCAAAAATGTTTGATAACTTAAATCATGAGCGCTTGTTTTATATTTCAGCCAAATGTCCTCTTCGTACGGTATTGCAGTTTTATTTGGTTGATGCACCATTGCTGATTACAAATAGTTGAGCATTTTCAAAAAGTACGGTACTTGAACAGGAACTGTCTCGTTGGTATCGGTTAATCTGATTAAAGGCTTCATGTATGTCACCACCACGACGCTTGAGTTCTACTTGAACCATTGATCAATCAATGTCCAATATAGTCAAATCATAGCGATAGTCTTGTCTACCTGAGGCTTCATTTGGGTTAAATACCTGTAATGAATTATTGTGAATGCTTTGTTTATCATCAGGCGAACGTTCTTGGCGGTACCGTCATCTCGTTTTAGAATATGAAAACTACTTCCTGAATACGTGCCGTCTTCTCAACAATACCATCATTGTTACTAGCGATTTTGATCTTTAAGAAATTATTCCATTCGGAAGCGGTAAATTTGAAATTATTCAGTTTCTCCAACTGAAAACGGAGGTTGGAGGTCAGTTCATCTGAAGAGGTGATTAGTAAGTATTCATAAGCTTGCGATTGCAGTTGCTGAATGAAAGCCTTTTCTAGTTGATCTTCAGTTTGAAAGGCTTATTCTTTATTATCATCGGGTAAGTATTCAGTAACAACAGTGCTTTCCCTAGATATGCCAATAGCTTCGTATAGATTGGGGTTTAATTCTCCCCAATTATTTTTATGCCAAAGATCAAATTAGCTAAATTCTGCTTATTCTTCTGAAAAAAGTTTTTTCAACTCATCACCACTTTTCTTGACTATTTTCCCATCTTCACAGAAGACAGCATATTGTCCTAACCGCCACTTTCTTTCTAAATCCTTTCTAACCGCCTGGCGAAGGCCTTCTAAATGTTGAAGAGCTTCTTGTGATGGGGAGTCTGTTTTAATTATTTGCATTTGCTAAGTTCCTCAAGAATTTTGTAGTCGCTGTAATCAACAATATAGCGTTTATCACCAAATTGTTCAAATACAAGTTTTGGTTTATTTTCATTATTCATAAAGCAAGTACATTGATCTACGATATAACTATAATTGTTCAATAGAAGGTTAAGGCTTCTTGGAAATCTTCTTCTTATATCCTTAGTCGGTATGTTATGTCCTCCTTTAATTACCCGCTCTGCCACCCGCTCAATTGAACTCTCAACATTTGGGAGTGCAAGATAGAATAAAATTATTTGCCAACTTTCAGCTTTAAGACGTTCTATAAGTCGTAAGTAGGCTCTCCCTGAAAGAGTGGTTTCGAAAGCAAAATCGTTACGAGCATCAATACATTTCTCTATTTCATTTAGAAATAAGCGACTGGCGATAAGCAAGTTTTTTTCAGGAGAGAATGGAGATATTCCAGCAGCAATCAAATCTGCATTAATATATTGAGAACTATTTGTAAGTTTTGGTAGATAATCCAAAGAAAAAGTAGTTTTGCCTGCTCCGTTTGGGCCAGCTATAATCCAGCATGTCGGCATTAAGCAGCTTCCTCAAATGTGAGAAGTTTGTCTTGATAATATTCATATTGTTGTTGACGAGCTTTGATTCCTGCGTGGAGTCCAGTCAAAAGGTCTTTTAGCAGACTATCGAATATATCTAGGAAAGAGACAATTCTCTCTTGCTTCTTATTTGATGGCTTATTAATAGGAACCTTTGTTAGACTCTCGCCTTTGATACGCCTTAAACTTGTTCCCATTATATGAAGTTTCTTCTTCTTGTGAAAATATTCTGTCTGGAAGAAATATAATAAGTATTTGGAATTAATTAAGTGTTGGAATATGCAAGCATCGGTGCTGATAGCAAAATTTTCAACACCAATCCATTCTATATCCTTTGTGAAAGCGTCATCATCTTCGCTCGTTGTAGCAATCACTAAATCACCACTTTTTTCTTTGCGTAAACGAGAAGCGACTTGTGGATTGATATATGATTTGTTTGCTTTAGCCCATACCCCGAAGTAAGTGTGTATTTGGCCGTAGTGAATACAGCCAAGTCCAGATTCAGTGAAATCCGACTTTTTGATACCTGAGTCACGAATAATTGTTCCAATCTTACCCAATGTAGTCATTTTCACACATCCTCTAACTGAATCGACATCAAATGTCAAGAGTTTGTCTCGGTAATATTGATACTGCTTTTTTCGGGCCTCTAGTTCTGTCTTTAGTTCTGTGAATATGTCCAGAAATTTCACGATTGCTTGTTGGATTTCAAAAGGTGGAACGGCAATACTCAGTTTTGAGTAAGTACTAATCCATTGGCTTGCATGATAGTGAGGTATAAATTTGATGGTTTGCATCGCGAAGTAAATGAACCTAGGTGATATGATATCGGGTCTTGGTTTCAGCAATTACATAGCTGAAGATTGTACCTTAAAAGGTAATGTAACCCATTTAAATGCGGTTGTAAAATCATCAAAAATAATGAAGGGTTTTTCTTGGGATGGAGGACAGATTCCATCAGTTTGATTTGTATAACCAAGTAAAAAGGTTTCTCCAGCTGTAAGGACTGGAGTGTTATAACTGTCGTCATATGACGCTGATTTTACAAGATATCTGTTCGGTTGTTCATAGTCAAGAATCTCACCCAACTCCTTGAAAGGAACATCCTCACTATAATTTTCAGAAATCAACTGTTCAATAATTTTCATATCTCAATTCCTTTTAGACCAGCAACGTCTATTCTTTTTTGAAGTATAGATTGTTTTGAAACTATGCGAGAGATTTCTGAGTTAAGTAACTTGATATCAACAGTCTCTCTGTTGTCCATAGTTTCAACAAAGGAAGATACAGCAATATTGTAGTCATTCTCTGCTATCTTTTCACTGTTTACAGGTTTGCAAAGTATTCAATATCTTGGTGGGTTGAAATGCATCTATTATTTTTTGTTGATGCTCTGTTTTGATTTTATTCTTATTTCCGCTACGAATTAATTCGTTTGAAGCATCAATAAACGAAATGGCGTTGTCTAGCTTGAATTACAATAATACAGGTTGCTATCCCAGTTCCAAAAAAGAGGTTTGGGGGTAATTGAATGACTGCATCAACGTAGTTATTGTTTATCAGGTATTTACGAATTTTTTGCTCAGTGCCCCCACGATAAGGTACACCGGTAAATTCAACAGCTGCTGTTCCATTCGCCGCCAGCCACAAAAGAATGTGCATAGTGAAAGCGAGATCGGCTTAACCCTTGTGAACAAGTACTCCTGCAGGTGCGAAGCGATGATCATTAATCAGTAAGGGATTATCTTTTCTTTCCCATTTTGTGGAATATAGTGGATTTGAAATATTGGCTTCAAACGGTTAATCGTCCATGCGAACGGGATTAATAAGGGTATCGCCATGTGCAATATCAAATTTTTCGAAATCTACATCATGTAGGAACATATTTATTCGGCATAGGTTATAAGTGGTCAAATTGATTTCCTGACCAAAGAATCCTTGGTGTACGTTGTCATGACACACTACTTTGGCAAATTTTAGTACTAGTGAACCGGAACCTCAGGTAGGGTCATAAACTTTGTTGGCATTGTCTTTACCTACTACGGTGATACGAGCTAACAATTCTGATTCTTCCGGAGGAGTATAAAACTCACCTCCTGATTTCCCAGCTGTTGAAGCATACATGGTCATAAGGTACTCATAAGCATCACCAAATAAATCAATGGTATTGCTGCCCCCTATCATTGCGGGATTATGTAAAGCTTTATATAATACCAGCTTATGTAAAAAATTGGGCAGTAGCTGTTGAAACTTTATCGGCTTTAATATAAGTCATGAATCGCCTCATTTGATTATCGATATTGTGGGATCCGGGCATGGTGCACTCCTTTGTAATTGCATGGGTCACTGCTGATGTCATTTGAGGCGTCTTTGGATTTAACGATATCTAGCAATTCTAGTTGAGCTATGCACTCCCTCCATTGCTAGGGACCGGGCTCTGAGAATAACTCTATCATCCTGATTGTCGCTCAATACAATTCAAGAAATTGGGTTAAGTGCAGTCATTCCGTGATATAACATATAACGATTGTCCACACATTTCTTTGGTCAGAAATTGCTGATATCGGTTGCGTAATAGTAGCTCAATCGGAACTTTGGAGCATTTCCGAAATGAAGCTGTTTTGTTCCGTCTTCAACTCAACAACACCAATCAAGCGGAGTTTAAAGCTTCAAAATGTCGAAGTATGGAGCGTATTCAATACAGGGGTGTTCTGGTAGGATTTTGAATATTCGTCCAGGCCAGAATAAGTTGCCAATTTAGCGTGGGGCTTACGTTATTTTACCCAACCAGTTGAGCACCTTTTGCTAAGCTACTCAACTTGGCATAAGCAATCTCTGGATCAACCACCCCGAAACCAGCAAATGTCCCCAACCCACAATCGGTCCCAGCCATAATTTGTTGCGCGGGTAAAAAATCAAGGAATCTTTCCAACCGTTGCCGAACCACTTCGGGATGTTCAACAAAGTTGGTCGTTGAGTCAATTACTCCTGGGACAAGAATTTTATCATCAGGAATATCGTCTTTGCGATCTCTGAATATTCTCCACTCGTGGGCATGGCGTGGATTAGAGGTTTCAAAAAGGAGATACTTCGCTTTGGATGAAATTAATAGATTGAACATTTTTTCCATACCAATATCGCATGTATGCGGGCCTTCATAATTTCCCCAGCAGATATGCATGCGAATTCGACTCGGATCAAGACCACTCAGAGCTTCGTTAAGTACCTCAAGATTTTGCGTGGCAATTGTTAAAAACTCCTCATCGGAAAAATCTTGAAAAAGCATATGCCTTGAAAGCGCGAGATCTGGACAATCTAATTGAAGGTATAACCCACTTTCAACGATTGTCTGATATTCAGTTCGCATGACCTCCCCTAGAGCGTAAAGATAATCAACTTGTGATGGAAAATAGTCGTTGGGCAGGAAGAGACTGATCACGCCAGGTGATGCGGCATTCATAAAACCATCTTTGGCACCAGTTGCGTCCATGGCGTCTTTAAGGTTCCTAATGTCCTTTTGTAAGGCATTATTGTCTTTGGGCATGATTTTACCGACACAATAGGGCCGTGAATATTGTGGTGTTCCACCCGAATCAGCCAATCGCGTAAGAAACGAAGGAAATTCCAGAAGGTCTGCCGGTGGTTGCCGTGGTGCATTACCAGCAAAGCCAGTGTATCGATCCTTGATATAAGTTGCGTATGATATCTTTGAGGTTTCACCGTCAGAAATAATATCTATTCCTGCTTCGACTTGCTTTTTGACTGTATCAAACGTTGCTTTACGCATGACCTCGTCAAAATGGTCTTGACAATATTCTTCGTCATTTTCTCGGGCAAATAGAAGATCAACCACTTCTTGTGTTCGTGGTAAACTACCAACATGTGTTGTTTTAATTTTCATAACTCAACCGCTGAACTCATTTAGTTACTATTATATCCCCAAGTTGGACCAGCTGGATCGTTGGTCCCCTTGACTCTGAATAGACTAGCTTCACCCGAAACTGAAGGCTCAACTTGATATTGTGAGTGTGGCGACACTAAAGCAACATCCCCCGGTGAGAGAATTTGGTTTTCGTTTCCACACGTCACACGCCAGTGACCCTCAGTCGTGATAAAAACTTCACTGTGAAGATTATTATACTGCTTAACTTGTGTAAAGTGGGTAAAAAAATCAACTTCAAATCCCGGCTTATCTTTCAGCATACCATTGACCCCAATGACTTTGGATGGGAATGGATTTGATAAAGCAACCATATCCCAATAGCGAGCGACATAATACGGAACAACTTGTGCCGCTGACGGTTCACCAAATTGGGCAAGTTCGTGGTTTGAAAGAGGAGACATAGGGGCAATTCCTTCAGGAAGGCTTTCCCCTTTTTGGGTATCGTATAATTTCCCAGTTTCAGCAAGAATGAGGCCATGCTTGCGTGCTTCTTCAACGACTTGAGGAGCCCAAACCACACCTCCACCAGAGTCATCACCACCGAGAATGGCCATCAACATGCCATATGATTGCCCGATGTTTTCAAAACCTCTGAAAATACCTGTTGGAATATTAAAAATATCTCCTTCCTCCAGGACAACTTCTCCAGCCAGACCATAGCGGCCCCAAAAAAACCTCCAGCGACCCTTCAATACAATAAATACCTCGGCTGTATGATGCGAGTGTAAGGAGTTTCGACATTGCGGTGGTTGTCCAGCTGCACCTATGTTAAACCCGGGCGTTTCAACGATATGTACATGTTGATCAGAACTTTCCGAAACACCACTACCAATGATAGTAAAATTCTCTTTTTTGTCAGAACCCGGTGTATGGGTATCAATAAATGCTGTCTTGCACGGGATAAACTCGCCATGGCGAACAAGCTGAATTTTTTTACCTGAACTCAAGGGTGTCATAGTGAAATCAGATTAATTTATTGTGGTGTTTTATTCATCATCTAGGGGTAAATTTGTTCCAAAGTACATTCCTTCATCTTCGCGATGAATTTGACTCCAAATAGAGACATGATCAATTAAGATAAACTCTCGAATAATTCCATTAGGCCCATATTCGGCATGCGAAATTCCCATGATGTCAACAAAATGCCCTGATGGACGGCCAAACATTCCATAACCAGAATGATCACCGGTTAATCGCCATCGCACTGCGGCTTTTGCCGGATGGTTTTGCCCTGATTGACCAATCTGGTGCTCGATTCGAAATTCAGAATCAGGAAACGAAGCACAAAAGGAAATCCAGAACTGTTCGGCTTCATCAATCCCATAAACAGTTTTCCCCTCGCTTAATTCCAGTTGACACGCGCGACTATAATTCTTGTAAACGGATGAAACTTCACCACGCATCATGGTGTTGAGATGTTCAACATACAAGCGACTTGTTTCGGTTTCAACACCCTTACCATGATAGGGTCCTTCTATATTGAGGCCTAATGGGTCAGTTCCTTCAATCGGGTCAAGTAAATACTTGTGATTGCCATAATTAATTCCCAGTTGTTTGAAAATTGCACCTTGATCTTGTACCAACCATTCATCGTTAATTACCCAACCATATTGATCGTCTTTAACGGCATGACAGTCTGCAATGACCCGGTAAATTATTTCTTTATTAGTCGGTTGACCATACTTTCCTTGACCTCGGTGAGTCGCTTTCGATAAAATTCTATGCGACGAATACCAACTGTTTTCACCCGTCTGAGCCCAAATCACATCCTCACCCAAGAGAACTCGGTCGGGAAACTCAGCAAGCGTTTCACCCGTTGCCTGAATAACTGATTTATTGCCAACAGCAATCCCATCAGGTGCTCTGACCTTTACATCATCATGATAATAGCGTCTTATTTTGTTGATTCCTTTTTCTTCCCAAATTTCAAAGGTAATTCCGAGAATAAATTCTGGAAATGATGCGTACTGTGAACTATTAGACATTAATTTTCCTTTTTCTTGTTGACTTACGAACGATTAGGTTTCCGTTTATTTTAACTTGGACGGGACTCGCTTTAGGATTATCGACCAACTTGATCATTTGTTTAACGGTGGCATTGACCATTTCGTTCAGAGGTTGACTGATTGTTGATAAGTTGTAACTTCCCCAATCAGCCAACGGTACATTATCATATCCAATAACTGACACATCTTCGGGTATCTTCAACCTCAATTCTTCTCGAATGACATCCATAACGGCAAAAGCCATATGGTCATTCCCTACAAAAATTGCATCAGGGGGAGGCGAAAATTCAGTGAATAAATGTCGTGTTGCTTGCATGGCAACCTCTCGTTTATACATCCCATCTATCACTCCTGCAGGAACTAAACCATTTCTCTTCATAGTCAATTCAAACCCCCTGGCTCGGTCTAGACCAGTGGATGATCCCTGCCATCCTGTAATGTGTGCAATGCGTTTGTGACCAAGGTCAATCAAATATTGGGTGGCTTGTTTTGCCCCGAGAAAGTTATTTGATGTCACCGACGAAATTGAGCTATTGTTTTGATGACGGTTAAAAAGAATAATAGGCAAATTTAAGCTTTTACACCGCCCAACCAAACTGTTAGACACTGCGACAGAAGCTGCTATGATACAATCCACTTGGTAGTCAATCAGCTCATTAACAACTTTCTGTGCTTCCTTATCGGTAGCGTTTGGTGTCAAAAAAATCAGGATATGATAATCTTCCTGCTTGAGGGCTTTTGACAACACCTGAACGGCACTTGAATAAAATTGGTTATCAAGATAGGCAACTACCAAAGCGATTATTTTTGATTTGCCTGTAATTAAAGACCGTGCAATTGCATTGGGTCGATAATTCAACTCGTTGGCGGCTTTTAAGACCAGACGTGAAGTTTTTGGTGATACTGAGGCTCCCTTTGTGAATGTTCGACTCACAGCCGACTGGCTAACTCCTGCCCGCAAGGCAACATCAATAGACGTTGTACGACTCATAATTAAGCTTTAACTAATTCCACGGACTAACCTGCAGTCCAACCGCCGTCAACAGAGATGTGCGTACCAGTAACCATTCTTGATGCATCAGAGGCTAGATAGACAACGGCACCCATAATATCCTCTATTTGGCCTAATCGACCAAGTTTTATATTCGACATGATCCACGCCAACTTTTCGGAATCCTTGAGAACTTCAGCCGTGAGTTTTGTTGCAATAAATGTAGGACAAATTGAGTTTACCCTAATATGCATTGGCGCCCATTCAATCGCCATCGCTTTAACCATTCCCTCAACGGCATGTTTTGAAGCACAATAAACAGTTCGCTCAATACCGCCAACCAAACCCATTTGGCTGGAGATTTGAATGATTGAACCCCGGCCTAAATCTGACATCCTACGGGCAGCTTCCAAGGCCACAAAATAAGCACCTTTAGTGTTTAATTCCATGACGGTATCATAGTCTGTTTCGCTGGTGTCAAAAGCGGGCTTATTCCGAGCAGCTCCTGAAGAATTAACAACGATATCAAAGGGATCATGATTCCTAAAAAACGTCTCGACACTCGGTATGTGCGTTATATCAATTTGAAACCCTTCTATGCTTATCCCAATTTGAGTGAGAGCTTCAATCGTAGCGTTAATCGTGGCTATGTTTCTTGAGGCGACGCTCACTTGTGCTCCTGCACGAGCAAGGGCAATAGTACAGGCCAACCCCAAACCAGTGGCACCACCGGTGACTAAGGCTCTTTGTTTCGTGAGACGAAATGAGGGAGGCTCAGGTAAATTAACCAAGTTAAAATATCTCCTTTATATGTTTATGGGGAATAACTGTTTCTCCATAAGGAACATTAATTCCGCCATACCGCCTTAATCGAATATTAGCCTGTTCGGCATGACCAACAAACCCTTCTAATAAACTTAGCCTAGCACAATATTGGCCAATGAAAGTGGCGGCCTCATCGCTAGTAACCTTTTGATAACTATGGGTTTTGAGGAATTTTCCAACCCAAAGTCCACCAGTATAACGTCCAGCACCTTTAGTTGGCAAGGTATGATTTGTCCCAATAACCTTGTCGCCATTGGCAACATTCGTGCGCGGGCCAAGGAATAATGCCCCGTATGAAGTCATATGGTCTAAAAACCAATCGTCTCTGTCAGTCATAACTTGTACGTGTTCGGATGCGATCTCATTGGCGACTACAAGCATTTCATCATAGGTGTTACAAACGATGATTTCGCCGTAATCATTCCAACTTTTTGAAGCAAAGTGTGCCGTTGGTAGTAAGGTTAATAGTCTCTCTATTTCTTGCATTGTTTGTTGTGCGAGTTTGGTACTATTGGTTACCAATACAGCGGGGGAGTTGACCCCATGCTCTGCCTGACCAAGCAAATCTGTCGCACATAATTCGGCATCAACAGTTTCATCGGCGATCACCATCGTTTCTGTAGGGCCGGCAAACAAATCAATGCCGACGTCACCAAATACTTGGCGCTTTGCCTCAGCAACAAAAGCATTGCCGGGTCCAACGATCATGTCAACCTTAGTAAAGCTCTCGGTTCCGTAAGCAAGCATTCCGATCGCCTGGATTCCCCCAACGATGTAAATTTCATCACCTCCCCCGAAGTGGATTGCGGCAATCACTGCGGGGTTTAGTTTTCCTTGAATAGGTGGTGTTGTAACGGCAATTCTTGGGACCTGAGCAACTTTGGCCGTAACAACCGACATGTGAGCCGATGCTACCATTGGGTATTTGCCCCCGGGCACATAACACCCAACAGACTGAATGGGGATATTTTTATGCCCCAAAATGACCCCCTTAATGGGCTCAACCTCAAGATCAACCATTGAATCTCTTTGTGCTTGAGCAAAGTCACGAATTTGCTTCTGGGCAAACTTGATATCATCAATAGCTTGCGAAGAAAGCTGATTGATCAACGACTGAATATCACCGTCCCTAAGCCGAAAAGATTTGGGTTCATAATGATCAAGGTCTTTTGAGTATTGTCTAATCGCCGAATCACCGTTTAGCTTTATTTCTTCAAGCATAGTGGTGACCAGTTGCGAGACCCGTCTATCTTCACTGGATTTCTGCAGGTTTGTTTTCCCTCGTTTTAAGTATTCAATTCCCACAATTCAATTCCTCCCGTTAATTGTGTAATTTTGCTACCCCTCACGAGGCACATCCTTGGCAATCATTGAGCGGTTGCCTCTTGCATCGCTTGCATTACCCTTTCACTGCACCAGTTGTCAGTCCACTGATAAGATGTCGCTGGAAAATCATAACTAACATAAACAGTGGAGCCGTAATCGAAACGGCCGCAGCCACAGCCTCTACCTGATCAGTCGTGGTCGTTTCCCGATTGAAATAACTTGTGATAGCTGGAACCATGGTCTGATTTTGGCTATCAAGTAAGAGAGAGGTAACTAAATAATCGTTATATGCAAGTAAGAAACTAAATAAACCTGTCGTAATTACACCGGGCCACATTACTGGCATAATAACCCACCAAAAGGCTTTGAGATGTGTACACCCATCGACACGTGCTGCTTCATCAAGCTCTGATGGAATATTTTGAAAAAATGCCCGCAGCATCCAAATGGTAAATGGTTGATTGATTGATACTAATACGGCAATGACTGCGAGAGGTTGACCGTAAAGAGTCGGTGCACTCTGGCCGAGTAAAGGTTCTAATATTTCTGCCGAGTTAATAAACACGGGCATGTAGCCAGAAACCAAAACAGAGTGGGGCAGGGCACGAAAAATTAAAGCCGCAATTAAAATCCAAAAAGCTAAGTTTGATCCCGAACGGGCTAATGCATAGCCGGCCAGAGTTCCTACGGTAAGCGAAATGACAACAACACCTGAGGTCACAATAAGGGAATTATTGAAGTTGCGATAAAACGCATTCTCAATCCAGACGGAATAGTAATGTTCCATGGTAAACCCGATGAGCGGTTTACCAAAAACGCCAGCCTTTTGATTAACGAACTGTAAAACGTTTATCAGGACTATCCCCAATATTACGATGCACGTCAATACGACAATGAAATTCCCAATAGCATAAAATAGATTCTCCCCACTAAAAGGTGAGTTGACTTTTGCTATGTGCCGAATTTTTTTGAATGAAAATCTTGCAATAGCATAGATGAAAACACCTCCACAAACGAGGTCGATAATTGACAACCCTTTACCACTTGCTCGAGTTTCAGGACCAAAAATTACACTGAAGGGATTTGAAGAAAATGAGTCAATGGGCTCTTTGAAACTCATGACCGCTATCCAGAAGATTGGAAAGGCAGCAATAACGCACCAGCAGGTGATAAAACTGATCACTCCCACTTTTAATATGAAAGGCAATTCCAGGGCTTTTGGGGCGGCCATTATAACACTCTTGCCTTATGATCTCGCCAAGTCTTATGAAGAAGCGGGGCTAAGATGATAACAATACCCACCATTGTCAGCATTGAGTTCGCTGAAGCACGTTCTACCGAACGTGTTCCGGATTGATCAAGCGTAAGAAAATCGTAAGTCAGCCATTGGAGTGAGATGACATGCGACTGTGATGAAAAACCAACGATTTCCTCAAACACCCGATAACTATCCATGAGATGGATAAGTGAAATAAATACGATGAGTGGCATCAAATGGGGAATGATAACATAACGGAGCCGTTCAAAACGATTTGCCCCATCAATAATGGCACTCTCAAGTGTATCTTTGTTAAGGGTCTGCAAGCCTGCATAAAATACGACAAAGGCAAATGGGGCAACGTGCCAAACGCGATAAAACATCATCATTAATTCTAATGTCCATGCTTGAGCGAACATGGCAATATCGCGATCTAACCACCATTCCAACAAGGCCGTGAGGATCCCATCGCCAATAAACAACCATTTAATTGATAAAGCTCCAATAACTGGGGTGATGATAAACGGGAGAAGAGAAACAAAAATGATTTGCCCTTTAATTGATTTAGCTAGATTGTTGACTGCAAGAGCGAGCAGCATCCCCAAACCAACGGCAAGTGGTAATGTAAATAGTGTAAATACAAGGGTAAATCTTAAGGCCTTCCAAAAGTCAATAGCCATTAATGACGACCAACTGAAATCTTGAAATGCCTCATTCAGCTTCAAGATACTTTTATAAGTGTCCCATCCCACGAATTTGGTCTGAGTTATGACTTTTCCATCCGCATCCTTGACCGGTTCAGCAACCAGTTCAATAACGCAATTTATAGTGCCAAATCCAGGCGTACATGTTTCGACTTCAACATTTTCATAAATTGTTGAAGTGGTAAAAAAGCTTTGTGTAAATACGCTGACGAGGGGGAAGGCGATAAACACCACCATCAACAGCATTGATGGGGCGATAAAGCCCAAAAACACCCTAAATTTCACCCTTTTTGTCCTGATCTATTATTTCCGGAGGTCAGTCAGACCTCCAGAAACATAGTGTTGATTATTGGACCAAGCCTTCTTCGCGGGCGGCAACAAGATATTCTGCTTCAATGTCGGCGAGAGTTGCTGCCGCATCTTTTTCACCGGTAATAAAGGCCGCCAGCCCATTGCCAAGAGCGCCAAGCATGATCCCCGTTGGAACGCTAGCGGGATAAGGTAACGCGCCATTAGCTGCTGTGTTGGCTGCCCCCATGGAGTAGCGGTCGGCGACATATCCATCGATTAACCAAATGGCATCAGAATTATTTGCTTGAACCATTTCGGTATCAATTCCTTCCATCGCCACTTGGAACGCTGCTTCTGCTTCAGCATCGGATATATTTTTGGCTATTACTATCCCATCCCACCATAATGACGATGATGGTCGGACTGAGCCACTTGCCGCAGAGGCCATTATCACTTTCCCAACAACGGTGCTTTCATCAGGATTATCCATTGCCCCCGCTCGTGAGGCCCAGAGATTAGCCATTGCAATTTTTCCCTGTTGAAACTGCTGTTGAACATAGGTCGAATCAGAAGTTAGGATTTCTGGATCCATATATTCTTTCAGTTTTGCCATGAGCTCTAAAACCGCAATTCCAGTTGAATTATTGATGGCCGGCGTATTATCAGCATTGATAAGAGTCCCCCCTTCACCAAGGAAATAATCAATAAATGACAAACCAATATCAAAGCCCGGTTTCCAAGTGGCTCCCAATGGATAATCAACAAGTCCAGATTGTTGAATAGCTTCAGCTGCAGCGAGCACATCATCATAGGTTGCAGGTTCGGAAATTCCAAGACCATCAAGAATGTCTTTGCGATACATTAGGTGCTTTGCATTAACCATCATGGCTATAGCCATGACTTTGCCGTCCTTTTTGATTAATTGTGCTTCGGAAAGCTGCGAACCGTATTGTTTGACCAAGTCATCCAGGGGTCTGATGAGTCCATTATTCAACAATGGAACCAATGAAGATCCTGCAACTCCGCCAATGTGGTATAACGATGGATTTGCTGAAAATGCTTCAACATGTTTTTGGTTAAACTCTTGATCAAGCACTGCTTGAAAATTGCCACATTCAGCCATGGCATTAGTCACTGATTTCCACGCTTGAAAGGCCGCCGAAAACGACTTGATTTCTGTTTGATTATCGTAGGCACAAGCTGCCCACAAGGATGTCGGCATCAACCATATCGATACCACTAATCCGATCACAATTTTTTTCATAATACTCCTCCGTGTTGTCTCATCCATTCAGGTGAGATTGTTGATGACCATGTGGTCATTAATCTAGTCGCTAAGCACTAGACATTAAATTCCCAGTTGTTTGATCAAACAATTGGCAAATATGTGGTGGTACGGCAATGGATATAGTATCCCCTATTGCCGTTCGAAAATCTTTGTTGGCCTTCACAGATATCAAAGCATCACCGATAAGTACGGTCGTCAAAGTTGCATCACCGAGAAGTTCGACTGAATAGGCTGGAGCACAAATCTCACCGGGTCCATCAACAATTGTCGCGTCTTCGGCGCGAAAACCCAGAACGACATCGCCATCGGGAAAATTCATATCTGGAATATTGACTCCTTCAGCTTGAAATATTTGGTCGGTAATTTTTCCTTTGACAAGATTCATGGCCGGTGAGCCAATAAATCCGGCAACAAACGTATTTGCTGGATGATCATAAATTTCCGCTGGAGTTCCCACTTGTTGGATCACCCCCTGGTTCATGACCACGACACGGTCTGCAAGGGTCATTGCTTCCACCTGATCATGGGTTACATAAACGGTAGTTACTTGCAGTTCATAGCTGAGATTTTTGATTTGAGCGCGGGTTGAAACACGAAGTTTAGCATCCAGGTTCGACAGTGGTTCATCCATTAAAAATACATTCGGTTCCCGAACAATTGCCCGAGCTAATGCGACCCGCTGTCTTTGTCCTCCCGATAGCTCAGCGGGTTTACGGTGCATAAACTCCTGCAATTCTACCATTGCAGCCGCATGATTAACGCGGTCAGCATGCGATTTAGGATCGACCTTTCGCACTTTGAGCGGGAACCGAATGTTCTCGTATACATTCATATTTGGATATAAGCCATAGGACTGAAACACCATGGCTACATCGCGATCCTTCGGATCAAGATCATTTACGATGGTATCATCAATAACAATTTCTCCCTCAGTTACCTCCTCCAATCCTGCGATCATTCGCATAGTAGTGGTTTTCCCACATCCTGAGGGTCCCAGCAACACCAAAAATTCGCGATCGGGAATTGTTAAATTGAAATTAGCAACACCGACAAAATTCCCCCATTTTTTAGTTACATTTCGGAGTTCAATTGATGCCATTGCCACACCACAAAAAGACCATTCGATTATTCAAAAATGAAATTTTGCATACGATTGCAAAATACTATTATAACTTTCCAAGCAATTATCAAGGAATAATTTTCAACTGTACCCTTAAATTACTGAGCTTATATTGTGTCTTCCCGTAAATACAAAAAGAATGCATAAACCCCATGCAATACAGGGTTTTGATTTGTTACCATCGCTCACAAGATTAGTTAAAAATTGTTTTATGCCATAAAAAGTCCCTTTTGGACGCCAATGCAACAGTTCTTTGAGTGACGAACATGAGGCAAACGGCTCCTTTACAACATACATGGTGATAAGGTGATTGAGACCATTATGTTGGACTATAAATTTCGTGCTGATATTATGGCTTGGCTCAAGGGTCTTCAACATCTGTATACCCATACGTCTGTGCGGGAGCGCCTGACCAGCAGGATAAACATTTGTTAATTTTCTCTTTGGTATATACAATATAATGAAATCAGTTGGAATTCATGCGTAAGGAAAATTTTCATGAAGACGGCCTTGATATGATGGTTCCTGTTTCCTAGAGAAAAACCACCCAACCCGCATCACTATACTCACATTTCAAACCCTGAAGATAACCATTCCGCCGGTAGGAAGAAACAATCGCCAATGCTGACCCGCTGGATTTCGGCATTTTGTTGAGTGAATAGATATAGATATCCCGTAGATAGAGCGTCAATCAGGATGATAGGGTAGAGTCAATCCGTGTGGGTTGTGGAAACTTCAATCAAGGAAGAGCAAGAGGTAATTCTTACCACGGTTATGAATGAGGTTAACGCCAAAGCGACTGGGCAAAAGCAGACCAGAACAAAACTGGGACATTGCTTCTTCGCGCTCTACTCAATCAGTTGCTGGTCTAATTGAGTTGGGTCAAGTTGTCTTCTTGGTGGCAATCTTATCCAATTTTTCAAAGCCACGTTTATTGGGCTAGGGCTTGCGGAAGCGAAAAATCATGAAGTGTATCTTTGCCACCCGTTGGTCCAGCGATTACAATTAACTTTACCCTAATATTTTCTGTAATTTTGCCGCTAGAGCCAAATATAATTTAAGCGGCTATATTCGCCAGTTTAGAAATAAATGCTCGGCTAAACTGATCAAACCACTGACGCACACACCTAGAACGGATAAAATAACAACACCTGCAAATAACCGTTCAAGATCATAAAGTGAACCCGCTTCAAGCACATAGGCCCCAACTCCAAATTCTGCCCCTAACATCTCAGCTGCAACCAAGAGGATAATAGCGATTGCTAAGCTGATACGAAGTCCAGATAAAATACCTGGTAAGGCACCAGGTAAAACTATCTTCCAAACGATTGAGAGCCAAGTAAGATTAAAACTCTGCCCCATGCGAATGAGGGTGCGGTCCACATTATCAACGGCCCCATAGGTGGCGACTACCATCGGAGTAAATGACCCCAAGGCAATCAAAGCATATTTAGAACCTTCGCCGATCCCAAACCAAATAACAAATAGCGGTAATAATGCGATTTTGGGGATTGGAAAAATAGCTGCAACAACTGGAATGAGCCCGGAACGAACATACGAAAACAAGCCAATGAATACTCCGACACCGATCCCGAAAAACACCCCAAGAAATGAACCAATGAAAAGTCGGCTCATTGATGGTCCTAAATGTTTAAATAGAAGTTCAGTTCTGTATAGGTCACCAAATGTTTGTAGAACATCGGAGGGATGAGGCAATGTTAAGGATGAAATCCACCCCATTCGGGTTCCGATCTCCGCTACGGCGATAATGAGTATAAATACAGTGACCCCAAACCACCGGTATGATTCAGGCTTAAAGCCACCGCCTCGAAAATTAACCGCACTGACGGATTTTTTTTCAGGTTTGGAGTAATTCTGCTTCTGCTGCACGAGCTTCTTCACTCATCAATTGCCATAATTTTTTTGCGAATACTTCTAAATCAGGATCTCCAAATTCTCGCTCGGAAAGCTTCTTGTTGATAGTAATTATTTCCCTTATGCGACCGGGATTTCGTGATAAAACGACTACCTGATGCCCCATTCGAACGGCCTCGGTGAGATTATGTGTAACATAAACCGCGGTGAATGAATCACGGTCCCAAAGATTAATCAAATCCTCAATGAGGAGTTCATGTGTTTGACTGTCTAAAGCGGATAATGGTTCATCCATTAACATCACTGCTGGATTAACGGCTAAAGCGCGTGCAATGGCGACTCGTTGCTTCATCCCGCCTGACAGCTGTTTGGGTAATGCATTGGCAAAATCCGATAGTTTGGTACGCCTCAATACGTCAGCAATGATTTCTTTTGATTGATGCCGATTAATCCTATGATCTTCAAGAACAAGAGACAAATTTCCGGCAACTGTACGCCAAGGAAGAAGAGCAAAATCTTGAAAAATGTATGTGAGTGGGTTAAGACACCCTTCTGGGGGCTCGCCGATTTTTAAAACAGCTCCTTTTGCCGGCTCCTCAAGTCCCCCGATAAGGCGGAGTAAAGTTGATTTACCACATCCTGAAGGGCCAATAATACTCGTTATCTTTCCATGCGGAACATCAAGTGAGATATCATCTAATACCTGTAAATCGTCATAATTGTGGTGAATATTTTCGAGACGTATATCCATACTTGTTTGATTTAATTAGGCCAATTTGTCACAGTTGACTAAAGTGTCTATGTATGCATGGGCAACGCCAAGTAAAGGCTATTCATAGAATGTGCTTAATGGTATTGTGAGCTCGTTAGGTAAAATTATTCCTGTTTGATTAAAAAATGGTAAAAACAGCTGGCTTCGTACTTAGGCATCAATAATTTCAACATAAGAATCATCAACAAGCATGTTGAGCGTAACACCCGGGTCAACCAACCCTTCTGATTGGAACCATTCAAGTTGGTCACGAACGGAAGCAAGATTGAGAGCAGCTCCTTTACTTAAACGCATAGTTCCGTTAATTATAGAAGGAGCAGCCTTCGCACGCTCACGGTCAGTATACACGTACTTGTGAATGATATCTACCATGTCATCAATCCCCTCTTGACCTTCGGACTGATCAATCATTGCCGCAGCGTAGTCGTCAACACCAGTAGTAAAAGCATTGAGAAAACTACTGGTAAGTAACCGTTCAAATTCAGCGTTATGAGTAGATGTGAATACAACAGTTATCTGATAATCTGGAATATAATCAGAAATATTACCAATGATATGAGCATTACCTCCACCCGCAATCGGCAAAGCTATATGGGGAACAATTGAAAAAGCATCAATCTGCCCAGATGTAATTGCACCCACGAGAGTACCAACTTTTTGTAAAGGAACATAAGACAGCGAAATATTCTCCGCAGCCGCCATTTTTGAGCCTTGATAATGCAAAGACGAGCCAGTTTGTGTGATTCCGTATCGCATACCATCAAGGTCTTTTGGGGCTTTCACTCCGTTTTGGAATGCTACATCTGAGACCAGATATTTCATTCCTTGCAAGCCAGCCTCTTCTTTGAGTGCACCTCCGATAATCTTAATTGCACCTTTTTCGGCTAAATTTGCTAAACCCCCAGTAATAGCTGTGACCGCGTAATCAATATCCTTGGATGCGATAGCCACAGCCATAGGTTGAGATGCTTGAAAAAAGACAAGTTCTACATCAAGTCCATTATCAGCAAAATATTCCCGTTCCTTGGCAATGAAACTTCCACTATGGGACGTAAATCGCAGTGCACCAACCTTGATCTTTTTATTCATTGCTATATTGGGAGTTGCCAACCCCATTGCCGTTGTTGCCCCGATTAATCCGAGGGTGTGACGCCGTGTTAATTTCATTTGTTTCCTCCCTGTAATTAGCGGCCGCGAGATAAGTTGAGATTAGAAAAAAATTTCAATGGTTAAGCAGCTAAAAAAAACTTATCAAGCAAATGTTAATATCCACAGGGGTCATTATACACTAATTTTGATTAGATTTTAAAAATTCTCAACAAATCTAATCAAAATTGTTCAAAATAAGACGATTTCGGTTTTATGAAAACACTTTGGTTCCAATGAGCAGAAAGCCTCAATGGAGTCGTGAAACTTCTCATTGTTGGATGCCTGGTTATTCAAATACGGTTATGATAATCTGCCTCATTGCGGCAAATTCCTAACTTTAATCAATGCTAATCGGGAGGTTCCAGCGTAGTTGGGTGGATGTCTTTGACTTAGTGCTTGAAGATAAAGGGACACCATTTGGCGCAACGTTGGTCCATTTTAATGGTGAGGTAACCTAAGTTGGGGACGAAAATGAATTGCTTACCACTTTCTTCATCAAGGAAAGAACAGTTTGACAATCACTTAAAGCATTATGTACCCGAGTTTGCTTGACGGCGGCTTGTTCATGCCGTGCTGCATCAGCCAATTTATGCCACTTCCAGCCATTACCCCACTGGTTAGGTACTGCCCTGTACCGCGAGTAATCAAGCATAATACATTGCCCATCAAACTTAACAAACTCAACACCTCTTATCTCACAAGATTGCCTAATGAGTCTTGCATCATATTGTAGATTATAAACCAGCACTATGGATGCTTGACTTGTCAATTGAGAAAATATGTCATTATATTGGTTCCAAGGTTGAGCCTTGAATTGCTTAAGTTTTGTCTCGGTTAAACCATGAATTTTTGTTGAGTCTTCAGGAATTCTATATTTAGGAAGAACATATTGATCAAACCTCGTGTGCCCAAGTGTATCAATCATAGACACTTGTATGACTTCCGATTGTTTCGAAAAGCCTGTTGTTTCAGTGTCTAAGATCAACACATCAGAACGACCCAATAGGTCTTGCCAGTTCGCAATCAGTTTCTTATCTGTCATCTATCCTTCGGCCCCATTAAAGTTAATCTGTTTGCCAGACTATAACATTTATTGATCAAAAATATAAGAATTTCTCAAAGGCTCTACAAATTATGCCTAAAAAACCCAAAACTGAACCCGCAAATTCAGGCATCATATATTTACTGAGCATACTTGCCTAAGGGTTGGCTAGAGTCAATTCATTGTCAGATTAATGATAAGGCATAGAGACAGAACACATTATTGGGCCGCGGTGTGGATGCTTGGCGCTGTTTTGTCTTTTAGCATTATGGCCGTTGCTGGTCGTGAGGTGGCGAGTAGCCTTGCACCCTATGAAATCATGTTTTATCGATCCTTGGTAGGAATCTTCATTGTTTTATGTTTCAGTGCTTATGGGCAAACTCTGAGAGAAATCAATTTACGCCACATGAAGCTTCATATCCTGCGAAATGTTTTTCATTTTGCCGGTCAAAATTTGTGGTTTTATGCTGTGGCTATCATTCCCTTAGCACAAGTGTTTGCCTTGGAATTTTCTTTCCCGATCTGGGTGGCATTAGTCGCCCCGCTCATGCTCGGAGAAGCGTTAACCCGAATCAGAATTATTGCAGCAATTTGTGGGTTTATTGGGGTATTCATAATCGCTCGACCGGGATTTATCGAAATTAATTCAGGAGTGATTGCAGCGGCATTATGTGCAATCGGTTTTGCGGGGTCATACATCTACACCAAACTCTTAACTCGAAATGCTTCAATCACTTGTATCATGTTCTGGATAACCACCATTCAAGCGATACTTGGTGCGTTGGTATCTCTCATTGCCGGGGGTATAACGGTCCCTCCAGTTGAAGCAATCCATTGGGTTATCGTGATAAGTCTCGGTGGGCTACTAGCCCATTATTGCATTACGCGGGCTTTAGCACTCGCTCCGGCTATTATTGTCGCCCCCATGGACTTTCTCAGACTTCCTCTCATTGCCGCCGTAGGGCTACTACTATATAACGAAAGAATAGACCTCTTTGTTGTAACCGGAGCCCTCTTAATTATTGGTGCAAACTACACCAACATATACTGGGAAAATAAGCAAAGAAACGCTCCACATTGAAGCTTTAACGGGAATTATCTTAAGGGATAAGGTTGGGAACAATCGTGACTATTTGAGGAAAAGCACTCAATAAAAATAGACCGATTACCTGTATAATTACAAACGGAATAACCCCCTTATAAATATGCCTTGTGGTCACTTCAGGTGGGGCAACACCTCGTAAATAAAATAAAGCGAAGCCAAATGGAGGAGTTAAGAATGAAGTTTGCAAATTGACCGCAATCATGATGGTAACCCATTTTGGATCTAAGGTGCCCCCGTATATCACAGGCCCAACAATCGGAATTACAATGTAAATAATCTCAAGGAAATCAAGAACAAAACCAAGAATGAATAGTACCAGCATGACAATGGCAAACACAACCCATTCTCTATCAAAACTACGTAAGAACTCCTGAATATAGTGCTCACCGCCAAATGAAATGACGACTAAATTCAATAACTGTGACCCAATTAAGATGGTAAAGACCATCGAAGTGACTTTTGCCGTTTCCCGAACAACTGGTGTCAAGATCTTGTTTTTTAAGAGTGTCCAACATGCATAGATCAATCCAAGCACGCAAATATGGTACATTAATAGGCCAACAACAATCGCAACCCACTCTTCAAAAAGGATAGTCTCTTTCCCTGTCCGTAGATCAAAATTGATCCCGATTAGAAGCATGATCACCATGGCAAAGCTAGTAATAATTATTATGCGCCCTGATTTATTCTCCTCTTTTAGTTTGCGGTAAGCAGCTAAGAGGATCGCTCCACCGGCTCCAAGTGCGGCGGCTGGTGTGGGATTGGTTATCCCTCCAAGGATTGAACCCAATACCGCGACAATCAACACGAGGGGAGGAAAGACCACACGAATTAATTCATTTCGGCCGAGCACCATAAACGCATTACGGCAACCATAGATGGCTAACACAGAGGGTATAATGAGCCAGATAACGGTCCATCCTGGTGTGGTTGTTGGATTTATGAGCACGATGTCAACCAGAACAGCCAGAACCACTCCACCAATACCAATATAAAATGGTCTTGGATCAGAAGTAATTGAAACACCTCGTGCGGTTGTAAGAATTAGTGTTGATAATAAAAATAACGTTGCGATACCACTTCCAATAATCGGCGCGGCCTTGATTTTGTCTTTGATTGCTTGAGCCAACTCGGATTCTGAAAGCCGTCGACTCGCTTCAACACCACCTGCTGCTGCAATCGCTTCAGCTTGGGCAACAGCAGCATCCCATCGTTCCTGACCATGCAGATCAATCATTGATTCTTGGCATTTTTCTGAGACATTGGTTCGGAGATCAGTCACATTAATGACATCAGTCATGGAATCAACAACAATATTTTGGCTGCCAACAAGACCCACCTGAACTGAAAGAATTAATCCGCCAATCAAACCCGCAGGGACAAATAGGAACCAGGTCATTGCTGTTCGTTTAGTGATAACCTCCATCCCCGTGCCCTTACCTTGAACCGGAGGAGCCATTGTTGGATTAATGATAGCATAGCCAAAGGCATAGGCAGCATATAAAAAGGCGAGCATAATACCCGGAAGGATTGCCGCTTGAAAGAGTGTTCCAACCGAGACAACAGCCGCCTCTCCCAAATAGGTTAAGGCATCTGAGCAACCGGCAACTTGAGCGCGGGTTTCTTGGGCGGTTGAATATAAGTCTCCTGCTAGAGTTCCTAACAGAACAATAACAATTGATGGGGGTATAATCTGTCCGAGGGTTCCTGAAGCCGATATGACTCCCGTTGCCAACTCCGGAGAATATTTGTTTCGAAGCATAGTCGGGAGAGACAAAAGCCCCATAGTGACAACCGTTGCCCCAACAATCCCTGTTGAAGCGGCTAAAAAGGCTCCCACTGCAACAACCGAAACAGCGAGACCACCTGGAAGAGGTCCAAAAATTCGAGCCATGGTTGTCAGTAAATCATTAGCAATTTTTGATCGCTCCAGTGTGATTCCCATTAACACAAACATCAACACCGCTAAAAGCGTTTCAATCGACTGACCTGCGAGCACTCGCTCGTTCATTCGATTAACAATAAAGCTCAGGTTACGATTGACTGCATCCTCCCAGCCATTCACAAATAAAGGATTCAGCAATGTTGGTAAATCCGGGTATCGAAAGCGCGAAATATCATATTGCGAAACACCCGTGTCAATTATTGCTTTGTATTCTGCACTTGATTTGTCAATCACTTGATGAAGCAGTACACCATTCCCATCAAGGAAAGCTAAAATACCAAACGAAATGACTGCGGAACCACCGATGGCAAAGGCCACAGGAAAGCCTGACATGATGGAACCGAAAAGCGTTAAAAAGACAATAATCAGGCCAACTTCAACACCATCGAGTCCAAAAATCATCTGACTTGATCTCCTTCAGATATGGAAATATGGGCATCAGGAATCTCATTTTGCAACTGATCTTTATCCATAAATTTATTGTCTGATTCTTCACCTTCTCGAAGTTCCAGTAATGACCTGTAAAAGAAAGCAATTGCCTGCAGGAACATCAGCCCGGCAAATAATAATAACAAAACCTTGAATAAAAAATACGCATCAAAGCCACTTGGTGAGAAGCCGATGGTTTCAACATTCCACTTCATGATACGTGACTTGCGTAAAAGCGCTTCAAGAGTGTCGCTTGCAGATACTTTTGGGGTGATTAGGTGCCGCCACATAAAAAACCAAGCATAGAGCCAAATTAATGACATGGAAGGTATCATAAAGAAAAGGGAACCGAGTATATCGATGATTTTCTTTTTTCGTCTTGCAATACCGGCATAAAATAAATCAACCCGTACATGCCCCCCCTGAATAAAAGTATACGAACAACAGAGGCAGACCACGATCGCATTAAACAGCTTAAGTTCTTCGGCCCACCATGCTAAATCACGGGAAAAAAGGAGAAATGTCCACTCGGGGATAAGCTCATAGCCTAAAGGAGCACCGGGACCAACTGAAATAACAGAAACACGAAATATCCGCTGTAAAAAGACAATGATAATTTGTTGTAAGACCATGGCCAGTCCTGCCCAAGCAGCGACTCGTCCAATATTGTTTGAAATATATTCAAGGATTCTGACCGCCCACCACATGACAGAACGACGCCATAGGCCAATACAAGTCAAAATAAAAAATAGTAGGATAACGGCCGAGAAAAACTCAAATGAACCGCCATAATATATAAACCGCATCATGGCCTGTTTATCAGACCAATCAAGCCACAGCTGCGGATGGGATATAGCATACCCAATGTTATAAAATGTTTGACCTACACCACTGACAAAGGCGACAATTAGATCAATCATCATTCACTGGGTCTAAAATTAAAAAGCCGCCCCCATAGGGCATGGGGGCAGCATTGAATTAACTTTAACCAATTACTCGATCGCGCTGTGCACGGAACTCACCGGTTGAGTTGGTCAACCATCCAGAACTCTCGCGCAAGGTGGTTTGATAATCAGCCAAAATTTCAGCAAAGAGATCATCTTCTGAATACTTGGCGTATAGTTCTGCGGAGGCAGAGCCAAATGCATCCCAAACACTATCTGGGAATTTCAGAACTTTGACACCTTCAGACTGAAGTCGTTGAAGGGCAGCACCATTGTTGTAAAGATACTGACTGAGGTTCCAAACGTTGGCGTGACCAGCGGCAATCTCAATCATCTTTTGATGCTCCGCTGAAAGGCCATTAAACACTTCACGGTTTGTGACCAAGCTCAGACCCGCTGCCGGTTCGTGGAAACCAGCTGTGTAGTAGAACTTGGTGATTTCTTGGAAACCAGCTTTTTCATCAGCCCAAGGACCAATCCATTCAGTTCCATCCAGTGCGCCTGAGGCCAAGGCTTGATAGACTTCTGCACCGGGTATATTTTGAACTGAAGCCCCCAAGAGACCAAGTGCTTCGCCACCGAGACCAGGCATTCTGAATTTCAAGCCATCAAAATCCTCGGGGCCATTGATTTCTTTACGGAACCATCCACCAGCTTGGGTGCCTGTATTACCGCCAAGGAAGGACTTTAATCCGAAAATTTCTCCCAGAGTCTCATGATAGTCATGTCCTTTGCCATGATAATACCAGTTGTTCAACTCTGTAGCCGTCATTCCAAAAGGAACACCAGTGAAGAAAGCATATCCAGGGTGCTGACCTACGAAGTAGTAATCAGCAGCGTGGTACATATCAGCTTGGCCGGAAGTGACTGCATCAAAGACTTCAAAGGCACCCACAAGTTCTCCGGCGGCTTTAACATCAACCACAAGTGAACCACCTGACATGGCATTGATGCTTTCTGCGCATTTTGCAGCTGCATCAAAGACACCGGCAAGACCACGACCCCATGATGTTACCATGGTGAGTTGAACATGACCTGAAGCAATTGCTGGTGCAGCAAGGCCTCCAGCGGCGACACCTGCGATTGCAGATGATTTTAAAAACGATCTTCTGTCCATAGTTTCTCCTAACGAACATTAAACAGTTAAGGTAATGTCAAAACAAAACCCATAATAATCAGACGAAGTTAAATTAAAGAAAACTGTTTGTCAATCATTTTTAATTGATTCGAGATTTTGGTTGCTGATAATATTGTTTTATGGACCGAAACTCGCCTGACTCCTCACATGATTGAGAAGATGTTGACTAGGATAACCATCAGGAATTTCACCGATTGCTGATTGAAACGCTTGAATACTTCGCGTTGTTCTCGGGCCCAGTAGACCATCAATACCTCCCGTATCGAAACCCAACTTAACCAAATATGTTTGTAACAATTCCATCTCGGCTAAAGAAAGACATTGGTCGGCTTGGGGCCACTCCGAATTAATTTTACTTCCTCCGGCCAATTCCTTAGATAATTGACTGACTGTAATAGCGTAGGGTAGCGATTTATTATAGCGTAACAGGATTTCAAAATTAGCAAAAATTGCAAATGCCGGTCCCTCTTTTCCAGCCGGAGTAATTATTGCACACTCTTGCTGACTGATGGGGCAGGGTGCTTCCAAAAATTCAACACCTTTTGCTACCCAATTCTTAATCAAATCCTTTTGTTGTGTGTTCGCTTCATAGTAATTTTGAGGAGTTGACAGGTGGACTTGAATCAAAACATCCTGATCAGATTCCCAACCTAAATGTTTTAAATAATTTGCGGTAGAGGCCAGCGCATCTTGTGGGTCATCTTCCCATATATTTGCTCTATCCTTGGTGGATATATCGATTCCCCATCTCAAATAAGTTTCTGGCATAAACTGAGTGTGTCCCATTGCTCCGGCCCATGACCCTAAGAAACAATCTGGATTTACGACTTCTGTTTGTAAAATCGCAATAGCCGCCGCAAAATTTCTGAGGAAGAATTTATTCCTGCGGCAACCCGCAAAAGCAAGCGTTGCAAGTGCTTCAGGCGTAAAATATGACCCTCGAACAGAACCATACTTAGTTTCAACGCCCCAAATGGCACATAGAATATGAGGGTCAACATTAAGGCCTAATTGCCTGATTTTCATAAAAGTGCTTGCTTCTGATGCCAGTTTTTCACGCCCTTTTTCCAACTGCTCTTCATTAATCAATTTGGTTACGTACTGAGCGAGTGTTAAGACCTTTTCAGGTTGTTTCTTACTCAGAGCTAATACCTCTTGATTTAGTTTGATATTGCGTAATTGGCCGATGTGTTTTAAGGCGACACATCCCTCAGATTCAAGCTCGTTCAAAAAGTCGTTGAGTTGATGGTCAAATGAGCAGTCAGTAGACACGGGTTGTTTTATCGTTTATGAGTTTTATTGAAAGCAGCAACTTGTTCAGGCGACGCTTCAATTTGGTATTGTTCAACCCACTGGTTATAGGGCATTCCGTAAACAATCTCCCGAGCTTCAGTTTTTTCAAGATGAATTCCTTTTTCAGCAGCGGCTTCGGCATACCATCGAGAAAGGCAGTTGCGGCAAAATCCAGCCAAATTCATCATATCAATGTTTTGTACATCACTTCGTTTTCTGAGATGGTGTATTAGGCGGCGGTATGTTGCGGCTTCAATTTCCAACTGGGTTTGCTGATTCATCATTATCTCCCTTAGTGGCTTTATCGGTTGAAATAATCCAGTATGCTGAGTTAACCCAAATAATAGCATTTTTCTGAGTCAAAAATGGCAACATTCAAAACTCAAATAATGAACAAGCGTTTGCTTTGTTACTTCGGGAGATTATAACCCGTAGCGATTTTAGGTAGAACCTGGATTTGGGCTGACAGGCAATGACTTTTGAAAGTAAGCAATCTTGATTGAGAAGCTTGAAATTGTCGATTTGGAATCGTTTAATTGTGAAGGCAGGATACCTGATTTGTATTAGATTGGAAATATTTTACAGCACACAATAACAGTCAATAAATTGAATGGTTAAACACGAATGAATTCAATGCAGCAAATATTCAAAGGCTAAGTCCACTGTGAAGTGCTGGAGTATCAACAGGCGAAAATCCATAGTGTCGTAGCCAACGAATATCGGACTCAAAAAAAGCCCTAAGATCAGGGATACCATATTTTAACATGGCAATTCGGTCAAGCCCCATGCCGAATGCAAATCCCTGATACTTATCCAAATCTACACCACTAGCATTGAGAACATTGGGGTGAACCATTCCACACCCCAAAATCTCTAACCAATCATTGCCTTCGCCTATTTTTAGCTGCCCATCACCCCAAGAACACTTTATATCGACTTCCGCTGAAGGCTCTGTGAATGGAAAATGTGAAGCCCGGAAGCGAAGTTCCACATTATCAATCTCAAAAAAGGCACGGCAAAACTCTTCAAGTACCCATTTAAGGTTAGCCATGGTTAGATCAGTATCAATTGCCAACCCTTCAATTTGGTGAAACATCGGCGTATGGGTCTGGTCGTAGTCACAACGATAGACTCGTCCAGGTGCGATTACCCTAATGGGTACACCATTTTCAGTCATTGAACGAATTTGTACCGGCGAAGTATGTGTGCGCAAGACATTTGGCTGCCCATTATCTGTATCCTTAGGTTTTATGAAGAACGTATCATGTTCCTGTCTTGCGGGATGTTCAGGGGGCATATTAAGGGCATCAAAATTATGCCAATCGGTTTCGATTTGGGGACCTTCAGCATAACTAAAACCCATTGCCGAAAAAATGGCAACAGCTTGATCAATCGTTTGGTTAACTGGGTGTATCGAGCCGATTCGCCGAGATCGACCGGGCAAGGTAATATCAAGCCACTCCTTACGAATCTGTGCATCAAGTTCCTCTTCAACCAAGGCCTCTCTCTTGTTTGCAATGGCCTGATTGATTTCATTTTTGAGAGCATTCAAGAGCGGAGCAATATCTTTTCTTTGTTGCAGGTCCATCTGCCCCAGCTGCCTAAGTTTCAGGGTGATTTCACCCTTTTTACCCATGGCAAGGATACGAACTTCTTCCAATTCAGCATCTGAAGAAGCCTCCTTAATTTTTGTAAGATACTCTGTTCGAAGTATTTCAATAGACTTCATGGTTGCAGCAAATCCTATTGGCCGCTTTAATTCAAAGCAAGCTTTGACTTTTCAACGATAGCCTTAAAAGCTTCAGGTTCAGCGACTGCTAAATGAGCCAATACCTTTCGGTCAAGAATTATATTAGCCTTTTTTAAACCATGTATAAACTGTGAATAGGTCATATCTTGGTCGTATTCTCTGACAGCTGCATTAATTCTCTGAATCCACAAAACACGAAAATTGCGCTTTCTGACCTTGCGGTCACGCGTTGCATATTCTTGAGCTTTATCAACAGCAAGTTTGGCGGCTCGAAAAGTATTCTTTCGACGGCCATAATAGCCCTTTGCTGCCTTGATTACCTTTTTGTGTCGGGCGTGGGTAACCGTTCCCCCTTTAACTCGTGCCATAAAACAGACTCCTTATCGCGAGTAAGGCATGAAAGCCTTAACAATTTTCTCATCTTGGGGGGAGAGGGTCTTTGTTCCTCTCGCGTTACGGATAAATTTATTTGATCGTTTGATCATTCCATGCCGCTTGCCTGAGTGCTGCACCTTGATTCGGCCATTCGCAGTCACCTTAAAGCGTTTCTTTGCACTTGATTTGGTTTTTAATTTAGGCATTTTCAACTCCTTGAGTTATAACGTTTGCACTCAACCCGGCATGCCTTTGAAGGCCGGTTCAGTGAACCATAGAGAAATTAGTTAGAATTATTTTTCTGCTTTTCAACAGTGCGTTTATTTCTTTTGCCCAAGAGTTTCAAGCGCAGGGCATGAAGATTAATGAATCCTTGGGCATCTTGCTGGTTATAAGATCCCTCGTCCTCTTCGAACGTGACGTGTTTTTCTGAATAGAGTGAGTAAGCCGATTCACGTCCAACAACGGAAACTCCACCCTTGTAGAGTTTGAGCCTGACTAACCCGCTGACATACTCTTGGCTTTTGTCAATCAATGCTTGGAGCATTTCTCGTTCTGGGCTATACCAAAACCCGTTATAAATTAATTCAGCATACTTTGGCATGAGTTCATCTTTCAGGTGAGCCGCTCCCCGATCAAGAGTGATTTGTTCAATGCCCCTGTGAGCTTGTAATAGAATAGTCCCTCCGGGGGTTTCATAAACCCCCCGAGACTTCATTCCGACGAACCTGTTTTCAACTAAATCCAGCCTCCCAATACCGTGCTTGCCACCGACCGTGTTAAGCTGAGTCAGAAGCGTGGCAGGGGATAAATTTTCCCCATTAATTGCTACTGGATCTCCTTGCTCAAAGTTAATCGTAATATACTCAGGTTTGTTTGGTGCTTGTTCGGGAGCAGTTGTCATTTGGTAAACAAATGCTGGGGCCTCTTTGGCGGGTTTTTCAAGAGCTTTGCCTTCGGTAGAAGTATGGAGTAGATTGGCATCAACAGAAAATGGGGCATCCCCTTGTTTATCTTTAGCGACCGGTATTTGGTATTGCTGAGCGAATTCCAGCAATTTTTTCCGGCTTGTCAAATCCCATTCACGCCACGGGGCAATAATCTTAATATCGGGATTAAGGGCATAGGCTGCAACCTCAAAGCGAACTTGGTCATTGCCTTTACCCGTCGCTCCGTGAGCGATTGCATCAGCCTTTGTTAGCTCAGCAATTTCAACTAATCGTTTGGCAATGAGGGGACGTGCAATTGATGTCCCAAGAAGATATAAACCCTCATATAGAGTGTTTGCTCGAAACATAGGAAAAACAAAATCCCTGACAAACTCCTCACGTACATCTTCAATGAATATTTCTTTAATCCCTAACAGCTGAGCTTTTTTTCTTGCTGGTTCAAGTTCTTCACCCTGTCCAAGGTCAGCAGTGAATGTTACCACTTCAGCATTGTAATTGGTTTGGAGCCATTTTAAGATAATTGAGGTATCTAGACCCCCGGAATAGGCTAAAACGACTTTTTTGACCATGTGTTTGATTCCACTTTAGGTAAATTTTTGATTGAGAAGATATTTCAATCATCCCCTACAAAAAAGGACTGGACCAAGAATTATGATTTAATCAGTGAGCTGCAAGTTATCGCAAAAGTCAATTGTAAAGACTTAAGCATCTATCCTCGCCTGTTTGAGGGTTGGATGCACCGAAATCAGGTTGGTTGGCCCATTAATGAAGAATCAAAAGGATAGGTTGTTAAATTCTCAGGACCTGATTCGGTTACAAGGACTTGATCTTCAAGCTTAATTGAGAAAGTACCACCCTCAGGGCTGACTAAAGCTTCCGCACACATTACCATTCCCGGTTGAATCGTATAATCAAATGCACCTTTAAGGTAGTTATCTGGGTAGCTAATTGAAGGCCATTCATCACACAAGCCGACTCCATGCATCATGACACCATATTTTTGTTTTTGGTAGATGGGGTCAAGCTTATGCCCCTTGAAAGTTATTTCTTCAAAAGGTGTTCCTGGCTTAAGTAATTCGATATTATGCATTATGTGTTCGCAGGCATGTCGCATAGCATCAATCATTTCTTGCGGAGGTTTCTGGTCACCTATCCACCAAGTGCGAGAAATATCAATGCAAATTCCATAACAGCCAACGAGGTCCGTATCAAAGGCTAGGATTTCATTATTTTGCAAACGTCTCGGTCCACATTCTTGGAACCACGGATTGGTCCGTGGACCGGTTGCTAACAATCGAGTTTCAATCCATTCACCCCCACGCTTGATATTTTCGGCATGAAGAACAGACCAAATTTCATCCTCGGTCATCCCTGGTCTGACTGCGTCTTCCATTGCTTTTACAGAGGATTCACACGCATGATTTGCACATCGCATGGCCAGAATTTCATCGTTTCCTTTAATTGATCTTGCTTTTTCGGTGACTTCTTCACCATTAAAAATTTCGAATCCACATCTTTCCAGTGCTCTTAATCCAGAAACCATAATTTTATCAACAGCCAAGCGGCGATTGTTGCCGACTCTTTCTTTGACCAAATCCAGCACTTGATGGGCAAATATGTCGGCGCGTGAGTCCTCAGCATCGCCAGCCGCAAAATAGAAAAAAGATGCTCCAGTTCTGATCTCTTTTACCAGGGGATTGAATTCTGCCAAAAACATGGCTTTTTTATATTCCCACATGACCACATGACCATCAGAACATACCAAAACAGCACGAAAAGGATTGTGCGTGTTCCAAAGTTGCATATTAGTTGAGTTGGTGGCGTATCTGATATTTAAGGGGTCAAACAACAATAATCCACCATAGTCTCGGCTGTTGATATGATCAACCAAGCGTTTCCACCGATACTCCTGCATAGTTTCCAAGTTTGGAAACTTGAGCCCTGCTTGTTCCCATTCTCGTATTGCTAGAAGAGTCGGACCAATTTCAACGCGGTTACCGTCATTGGGTGTTCCATCGCCAAGGAAGCGACCTCGTGTCGGGTCAATCTTTCGTTGAGCAGAATAATTTTCAATATCCATAATCAAAACTTTCTAAAATAGAAAACCATTCTAAGTGGCTTACTCATAGCAGAAGATTCCCGCAAAAAAATAAATAAAATGCTCCCCTAAGAGAATTAATCTATTATAAGCGTCAATATTATAGTTTCCTGAGCCAACTCAATGACGTTCAATATGCTTCAAGGGTTACAGAATTTGCTATGTTGACAAATTAAGTATCGCATGGCACCCAATTTCACCACTATCTTACACGGTCAATTGGCTTTCAAGCCTTGGCTGCAAAAGCATACTAGAAAGTTGCCAGGAATCAATCCCCTAAATACTGAAGATTGGTTAATTCAGGACGAAGTATTTGATCAACAAATGGCCTATAAGGATTATTTGATCAAAACGAGACGAAATGAGGTCTTTGACTGCATTGAAGGTGGAGATGATATTGCCCAAGAACTCCTGAATATTATTACTGAGCACTTGGGCTCTCAATCAAATTATACCATTAATCCTAACCAAGCCACTAGACCCGATGGAGTAAAAGTTGATCTCAGGTCAGACCATCCCTTAATTGTAGCAGGGCGTTTGATTCAAGAGGATTTATGCATTCTTAAGCGCGCCAGGGAGCAACACATCCTTGTGGGAGCTTGCCTTTGTTTTCCAGCGAGATGGGTTTTAAAAGAGAAAATTGGCCACCCCTTAACCCACATCCACAGTCCAGTACCTTCCTATAATGACCGAATTGCAAAAGTAACACAAAGGATGTTTGATCAATTGCAGCCCGATACAGTAATTTACCGAGGAAACTTTCTCGCCTATGATAACCCCGATTTATTCCAACCCCAGAGAGAGGGTGAAGAGGATAATTTCGCCAAAAATGAGAATGGCTGGGTCAGGGTTGAACGCCAAACTCTGAGGAAGCTAGCGATATCACAAGGTGTTGTCTTTGGTATCCATACAGCTGTATGCGCCAAAGATAGGGTTGAAGATATTGAAGAATTTTTCTACTATCTCTCTATCAAAGACAAGAGTTTGTAAAAAGAAATAAAAAGCCCTTCAATGTTCTTGTCGTTGACCACTCTTTTGACCCCATTCATTAGAATAAATTTACTCGCTGAGTTTGCCACAATGCAACTGACATTTGATTATATTCAAACTTCACTAAAAACTTATACTGAAGCATCCTCTGATTTTGATTTCAACGAACACTTGCGCCAGTTTGAAACAAAAGCCAAAAGACCAGCAGGGGTTCTAATTCCTCTCATTCATCGCCCTCATGGAATTAATGTTATCCTGACTAAACGAGCACAACATCTGAAATATCACGCCGGCCAAGTATCGTTCCCAGGAGGAAAATTCGAACAAAAAGACAAAAATCTATCGCGAACAGCACTCAGAGAAGCAAAAGAAGAAATCGGATTAGATCCTTCAAATGTCGTCATCTTAGGGAGTTGTGCAAAATATGAAACTGGAACGGGGTTCAGAATCACTCCTTACGTTGGTAGAATATTACAACACTTCTCTCCTATCCCTCAGGCAGAAGAAGTTGAAGCAGTCTTTGAAGTGCCAATTGAGTTACTGCTACAAACCAAAAATTATCGGATTCTCAAGACTAAGCGAAACAATTTTGACTACACATATTATGGGTTGGAGTATCTTACCTACAACATTTGGGGAGTTACAGCAAAAATCCTATATAGGCTCGCTAACCATCTCGAAACCCGTGATAATTCAACCGACTTGGAAAAATAATCCAGACATCAATCGCCTTTTTGAGCTCTTTACGGCGCATAGATTCCAATTATTTATTGTTGGGGGTTGGATCCGTGATTGTGTCCTCAACATCCCAGCCCACGATTTGGATCTGGCGACTGATGCGACACCAAATCAAATCTTAAAAATGATTACTCCCTACGGTCTCAAGCATAATTCTAATTTTAGTCAGTATGGAACGGTCTTATTGGGAGCCGATAACATAAGCGTTACAACCTTTCGTGAAGACATTAATCCCCAAGGACGACAAACTGATGTTAAATTTTCTAAAAATCTTGAAACTGATGCCAATCGAAGAGACTTTACTATCAATGCCTTATATGCGACTTATGAAGGCCGAATCATTGACCCTCTTAATGGATTAGACGATCTTATTAATGGTCGGGTTAAATTTATTGGTCATCCGTATGACCGCATTAGTGAAGATTATCTCCGTGTACTACGCTTTTTTCGATTCACTGCTGCTTATGGCAATGCCAATAATGGCTTTGATCCCGATGGTTTAAGTGCAGTTAAACGGACCGATATACAAAAGCTCAGAACCTTATCACCAGAAAGAGTACGTCATGAGGTGCTCCGCCTTGTGACAGTGAGACCTCTTTATTGGTGCCTTAAATCAATCGAAAAAACGCCAATTTGGAGTTGGCTATTTCCTCAAGGGAATAGCCAGAACATCAATCGCCTTGAGAAGATTGAAAAAGAATATGGCTTAAACTCTCCAACCATCCTGAATTTGGCAATTCTAGGCGTTCAACCCTATAACCCTATCTATGCTTTGACGCGGAGTGAATCACAATATCTTGAAATAATGAGAAACCTTCTAAATAGCCGGCAAAAAATAGACGAAATTGCTTATCGACATGGAGTTGATTTAGCTAAGGATTTCCATTTGGTTCAAGCAGTTCTCAGCAATAAAGCGATTGCAACTGATTTTATTGCACGCATCACATTGGCAGCAAAACAAACCTTCCCGATTACTTCTTCCGACTTATCTAGACAATATAAGGGTGAGAAATTAGGGCAGACACTCAAAGAAATTGAACAAACTTGGATTGATTCACAATTCACCTTGAAAAAAGAAGAACTCTTGGACAAGTATTTATGAATCCCTATCATTCAATACGATTTTATCATCGCTTTTTTGCAGGCTAATTGAGGCAATTAAAATTGGGGTATATTTTGATATCAAAAAGTACAAGGAAAGAAACTGAAAACCATCATTGACCCTTATCAACGCTCAGAAGGAGCGCCACCTCAGACTTTAAGTCGTTTTTATTTGTGGTGTCTAAAAGGGTCATTCCCTTTGATTATTGTCGGCTGTGCAGTGTCAATGCTCGCTGGCTCTATGGAGGTGTTTTTTTCTCTCCTTCTTGGTTTAGTGATTGACAGTGCACTTGCGAGTCAACCTGAAAGGGTCTTTAGTAATAATTTCTTGTTACTTGCCGGGGCGGTGATATTCTTTATTGTAATTCGACCTCTCTCATTTTGGGCCAGCTCGTTTATCAATTCGGTCTGGATCAATCCGAATATTAACGCACTCGTACTTTCCCGTCTGCACCGCCATACAATGGAGCAGGCGATTTCATTTTTTGATGATGATTTCGCCGGGCGCATATCCCAAAAGCAGCTCCAAGCGTCACGAGCTATTTCAGATACTGTTAACGAGTTTGTCAATGTGATCTCCTTTGCCGCGGCATCACTCATCGGCTCCTTTTTACTGCTTATATCAATTGACTACCGCATTGCTTTTTCCCTGACTTTATGGTTGGTGCTGTATTGTTATCTGATCAGGTGGTTTTTGCCGAAAATCAGAGAACGGGCGGCAAGTCGAGCGGGAGCCCGCTCGCATCTCTCGGGGCAAATTGTTGATACGATTACCAATATGCGAACGGTTAAGCTATTTGCCCACCAGCAGCATGAAGATAGAGCAGCTCTTGAAGCACTTGAAAATTTTCGTGATAAAGCAAAAGGATTCGGTGTTGTGGCATCATCCTTCCGTTACTTTCTGATGTTAATATCGGGCATATTACCCGTTGTATTAGTCGGGGGTGCTCTGCTTCTTTGGGTGCAGGGATTAGCCACAGCCGGTGATATTGTTGCAACGGGTACCGTGGCCATTCGGATTGCCCAGATGTCGGGTTGGGTAAGTTTTGTTCTCATGGCGATTTATTCCAATGTGGGCGAAGCCGAAGATGGAATGCGAACGCTTGCTCATCCCCATGCCCTGACCGATGTACCCAATGCGAATTCTTTACCGCCATTAAAAGGACACATAAAATTTACGAATGTTTCGTTTCAGTATGGTCGAAAAGTCGGAGGAATATCCGACATTAACTTGGTGGTTGAACCCGGAGAACATGTTGGTTTAGTTGGCGAATCAGGTGCTGGCAAATCAACTATGGTTGCTTTACTGATGCGCTTATATGATCCAGAAACAGGTTGTATTTTTGTCGACAACCACGACATCGCTATGGTAACGCAGGACAGCTTACGCGGGCAAATCAGTATGGTGACGCAAGAAACGGCAATGTTTAACCGTTCGGCCATGGAAAACATATCTTATGGTAAACCCGATGCAACCCCAAAAGAAATCATTCATGCCGCTAAACAAGCCCAAGCCCACAAGTTTATCTTGACTATGGAAGATCGATTTGGACGTACAGGCTACGATGCCTATCTTGGCGAGCGCGGGATTAAATTATCAGGTGGTCAGCGGCAGAGAATAGCACTCGCTAGAGCTGTCCTCAAAAACTCTCCGATTCTTGTCTTGGATGAAGCTACATCGGCCTTGGATTCGACCGTGGAAAGCTCCATTCAGGAGGCTTTGAAAGAGATTGTTGTCGGGAAAACGGTCATCGCTATTGCGCACCGTCTTTCGACGATTTTACGTATGGACCGCATAATAGTGATGCAGCAAGGTCGCATTGTTGAGGTTGGTACAGTGAATGAACTCCTCAGTATGGGAGGAGTATTTTGCCAGCATTGGGATAAACAACTTGATGGCTTCATTGGCTTTGATCAAAACGCCGATGAGAAACTTTCGTCAACCATGAGTTAGTCAGTCGTTTACTTATTTCGATTGATCGAATAACGAGCAAGTTCACGTAAATATTCAGCTTTTTGACCATAAGAATCAAGACTGGAAATAGCATTGGCAACATACTGTTCAGCCTGTCTTTGTGCTTCGATTTCACCTAACTTAGACACGTAAGTCGGCTTGCCTAGTCCGGCGTCCTTACCCACATTTTTCCCTGTAACATCGGTTTCACCCCGAACATCCAGCAGGTCGTCAGAAATTTGATAAGCGATTCCTAAATTTTCGGCATAGCGTTCTAAAGGCTGCGGGTCGGCACCAGCTAAAATTGCTCCTGCTTTGCATGACCAACCAATGATAGCCCCGGTTTTTAGACTTTGAATTGTAGCAACATCATCAGTATTTGCCGAGGTTTTGGAATTATCCCACACCATATCAAGAAATTGACCGTGGACCATTCCTTGGAGGCCAGAACAAACAGTAAGATCATAGATCAGCTGTGACTTGATACTCGGATCCAAAATATAATTCTGATTGGCTAATACTTGAAAAGCAAGAGTCAACAAGGCATCACCAGTCAAAACAGCAGTCATTTCGTCCCACTTTACATGAATCGTCGGCTTGCCACGTCTGAGGGGGTCATTATCCATACAAGGAAGATCATCATGCACCAACGAATAGGCATGGAGTAATTCAATTGCCACAGCAGCATAGTGAGGAGATTTGTCTTCAAGGCCGTGAATCTTGGCCCCTTCAAGAACCATGAACCCCCGAACTCTTTTACCACCCTCTACGGCATGCAGTATTGGCGGGAGGAGTTCGTTCTTTGGAATGGCTGAAAGCACTTCTTCAAGACAGTTGTTAATCTTAAGGCGAGCATCGTTTAAATAATCTTTAAATTCCTTCATTATGATTTACTCATAACTTGATAGAACTAAACCATTCCACCAAGATCCCTGAGTCCTTTCGGAATACGGTTTTGATCAAGAACTATAACCTTGGGTGGCGTGTTATCGGCGATAAGATAAGTATGACAATTTTCGGCTAAATTGTTTGCGTATTGATACATCAAGGTCACCTCATCAAGTGAACGACTAGGAGAACCAATCACTTGTGAAACCTGCTGCAATCGTTTCAATGCGTGCGAAAAGCTTAACTCAACTACCTCTTTAGTAAGAGATTCGTATTTTTGTTTGAGCGCAACTTCTCCGGTTTGGTCTACCACGGTATTATCCTTCTATGATTGCAGAATTTCAGGTTCTTGTTTCTGGATTTCAGCAACGCGTTTTTGAGCTGAATCAAGTTTGGCCGAACAGTGCTTGCGAAGTTGGGTCCCATACACATATAATTCGATTGCTTCGTCAAGTGTTGTGTTACCACGGTCTAGATTTTCAACGACTTTCTCTAGGGAGTTCAAAGCCTCTTCAAATGACATTTCAGCAATTGTGTTGGACTTTTCAATTCCTACTTGATCAATACTATCCATTAAGTCACTCCTCTCAATACGTTCAAATGTTCAATAAGTGAAGACGTAAGGCCGGCTAAATTATAACCACCTTCCAGCGACGACACAATTTTACCATGGCAATGCGTTTCGGCCAAATTCACTATCGCTTCGGTAACCCACTTAAAATCTTCTGGCGTCAGTTGCAGGGTGCTTAAGGGGTCATCATAGTGGGCATCAAAGCCAGCTGAAATCAATACGAGTTCTGGTGCAAACTGATCCATTCGTTCTAAAATTTGGTTAATGGCATCTTTAAATTCGTTGCTCCCCGAACCACTCTTTAGCGGCTTATTGACTATTTGATTATGGTGACCAGTTTCAGACACATGCCCTGTTCCTGGAAATAGTGGCATCTCATGAGTTGAGGCAAAGAAGATTCGACGTTCATCCCATAGGAGATTACTTGTTCCATTGCCATGGTGAACGTCAAAATCAATAATCGCTACGCGCGCAAGTCCATGATGATTAAGTGCGTGGAGGGCCGCAATAGCCACTGACCCATAGAGACAAAAACCCATTGCTCTATTTTTTTCAGCATGATGTCCAGGCGGTCTAACAGCGCAAAAAGCATTATTTGATTGGTCATTGAGAACCATATCGACGGCCTGAATATTTGCCCCCACTGCTCGACATGCGGCATCCCAGGATTTGGGGGACATATGTGTGTCGCCATCAATTGATACAAATCCTGTAGTGGGAACACGGCTTTCAATGTTCTTGATATAGTCTAATGGGTGAGCAAGCATTAATTGTTCTAACGTACACAACTCTGCTTCTTGCCTGTTTAGGTCCGTAAATTCCTTTTGATTCAAAACCGAGTTAATCGCTTCTAATCGTTCAACTCGTTCTGGATGCCCCGTTGGTGTAATATGCTTGAGGCAGTCAGGATGGGTTAAAATTGTCGTTTTGGTCATAGTTTAGTTATAGTCAAAGGGAGATTTTATCTAATTTCTATAGTCTAAACCAATGAAATAGATAGGAGTGTGTACCTGATACCAGCATTGGTCAATTTACAACACTAGAGAGTCAAATTGTTGCAAGTGACTTTTAAAATTATCCAAAAAAAAACAAAATTCGCCATGCAATTAAATTAATTGCAGTCGGTCATTATGAAGGTAATCTTCTAATTTCAATTCATCTGGTTTGGTTATATCCACGCACGGATTAAATTGGTCATTAGCTGATGGCATAATAAATTGTTTACTTGCAGGCTGCGACCGCTCGCTTAGTCATGACCTTAATGAGATTTGCTCGGTATCTAGGAGTCCCATGAATATCTTCAATTAAACCATCAGGTGAAACTTCTAAACTCTCAACAGCAGAAGGGTCAAAGTGACTATTCAGAGCTGCTTCGGCATCGGTCCAGCGAAACACACCTTCCTCTGAAGCACCTGTTACTGCGACCCGAGTGTCATTACCATATTTGGCCACAAATACGCCAACTAAAGCAAACCGTGATGCGGGTTGATCAAATTTTTGGTAATCAGCACAGTCAGGGACAGGAAAACTCACTTCAACAAGCAACTCGTCCTCATCTAGGCAAGTTTCAAACATTCCTAAAAAGTAATCTGAAGCCAAAACAGACTGCTTATTTGTCTGAATAGTGGCATTGGAAGCGAGAGCTGCTGCCGGATAACAAGCCGACGGGTCATTATTGGCAAGGCTTCCTCCGATTGTGCCGCGATTACGAACAGCGGGGTCACCGATGTTCCCAGCCATACAGGCTAAAGCGGGATATGTTTTAACAGATTTGGCAACGTCCGCATGGGTTGTTCCAGCTTTAATTGAAACCACACCGTTGCTTTCGCTGACTCCTTTTAAATCTCCAATTCTTCCAATTGAAACCAAAGCAGAAGGGCTTGCCAAGCGATTTTTAAGCGTTGGAATTAAGGTTTGTCCGCCAGCTAAAATTAGAGCGTCTTCATCAGCTAGAGCTTGGATAGCTTCGTCCAGACTTGCTGGTCTTTGTAAATCAAAACTATACATAACGTGATCTCCTAAATTGCATCAATAAGCTAAATTTTATTTTCAATTAATGTGGGTTAATTGCTTCCCAAACACGACTAGGAGTGAGTGGCATATCAATATGATTGACATCATAACCCCCTCTGTTCAAAGCATCAACAACGGCATTGACTATCGTTGGGCAAGAGCCGATTGTACCAGCCTCACCACACCCTTTTACTCCGAGTGGATTGTGAGTACAAGGAGTTTGGTTGGAATGGTCAACAACAAAACTCGGCAAATCATCTGCACGAGGCATAGTGTAGTCCATGTAAGAACCTGACAAGAGTTGACCATTGCTATCGTAAAAAGCATTTTCATACAATGCTTGACCAATCCCTTGAGCCAAACCACCATGAACCTGACCTTCAACAATCATTGGGTTAATCACTGTCCCAAAATCATCCACCGCAATAAAGGAACACAGTTCAACTTTTCCTGTCTCGGGGTCAACTTCAACTTCACAACCATAAGCTCCGGCCGGAAAGGTGAAGTTGGCAGGGTCATAAAAAGCTGTTTCCTCAAGACCCGGCTCAATATCCTCTAACGGATAATTATGTGGCACATAGGCTGATAGACAAACATCGCCCCAAGAAACCTCTTTATCAGTTCCTACAACCGAAAATGTACCATTTTTCAAGTCAATGTCTTCAGCTGATGCTTCCATGAGGTGGGCAGCAATCTTTTTTGCCTTGGCAATGATTTTTTCAGTTGCTCTGACCATTGCTGGCCCTCCTACCGCAATTGACCTCGAGCCATAAGTACCCATTCCCATAGGTGAACTTGCTGTATCACCATGTTGGATATGGACTTGATCCTCATCAATCCCAATCATATCGGCTAGTACTTGTGGAAAGGCTGTTTCATGGCCTTGACCGTGGGAATGGCTGCCAGTCATAACCGTTATTGAACCTGTGGCATTAACACGAACGGTGGCACTTTCGTAAAGGCCGGCTCGAGCACCTAGCATTCCAACCAAATTGGAGGGGGCAATTCCGCATGCTTCTACGTAAGTATTGACTCCCATTCCGCGCAGTTTTCCTTTAGCTTTTGAGGCAGCAACGCGGTCAGCGAATCCATTCATATCTGAACGTTCAACGAGTTCATCCATCAAAACACCATAGTTCCCCGTGTCATATTCTAAAGCAACAGGGGTGGCATAGGGATAATCTTCTGGCTGAATAAAGTTCCTTCGTCTCAGTTCAATTGGGTTAATACCCATTTCGCGGGCAGCGAGATCAATGACACGTTCAAGTTGGAAAGTAGCTTCGGGACGTCCTGCTCCACGGTAAGCATCAACGGCAACTGTATTAGTAAAGACAGCTTTGACATTGACATAAATCAGCGGGGTCTTATAGTTCCCCGCCATCAAAGTACCGTGTAGCCATGTTGGTACACTGGGGGCAAAAGTAGATAAATAGGCTCCCATATTGGCGAGAGTATTTGTTCTAATCGCCAAAAACTGTCCGTTTTCATCTAGGGCAAGCTCAATTTTGGTCACATGATCACGACCATGAGCATCCGTGATAAAGGCCTCTGACCTGCTGGCAGTCCATTTAACAGGGAGTCTTAATTTACGTGCCGCAAAAGTACAAAAGGCTTCTTCAGCATAATGGAATATTTTTGAGCCAAAGCCACCACCAACATCGGGCGAAATAATCCGTAATTTATGTTCAGGTATCTGAAGCACAAACGCACCCATAAGTAAGCGAATTACATGTGGGTTTTGGGAAGTCGTGTAAAGTGTTGACTCATCCGTTGAAATATTATAGTCCCCAATGGCAACTCTTGGTTCCATGGCATTCGGGATTAAACGGTTATTCGTTAATTCCAAAGTCGTTACATGGTGGGCTGTGGCTATGGCCTTGTCAACAGCGTCTTTATTTTCTTCAACGAAACCCCAATCGTAACATAGGTTTGTTTCAATTTCGTCATGGACAAGCGGCCCTCCCTCAAGTGCTTTGCTCATGTCAACTACGGCAGGGAGTTCTTCAATTTCCAGTTCAATTTTTTCTGCGGCATCCCGAGCTTGTTCAAGGGTGTCCGCGACCACCCCCGCAATAGGGTCACCAACGTGGCGGACTTTACCCTGCACCAACACAGGATGAGCTGGTTCGCGCATCGGTTCGTTAAACCGGTCGGTTACCTGCCAGCCACATGGTAAGCCACCAACACCTTCAAAATCATCGCCCGTTAGAATACTGACTACACCGGGCATATTTGCGGCTTGGCTAGTATCAATGGCTTTTATTGTACCGTGAGCAACTTCAGAACGAAGAAAATAGACATGTTTTTGCCCGAAAATGTTGATATCATCCGTATACCGTCCATTACCACTTAAGAACCTGACATCCTCACGTCGGAGCGTACTGGCTCCCACTCTTTTTCCTACATTTTCTAACACAGATTCCTCCTAAATTAGTATTAATTTTATTATCAAGGACCTTACAACCCATTACATTGATGCCGCAGCAGATTGGATTGATTTAACGATATTGTGATAACCTGTACACCGACAGATATTACCCTCAAGGTATTTTCTGATCTCGGCTTCAGATGGGCTTGAGTTTTCTTTAAGGAGTGCAGCCGCTGACATAACCATGCCAGGAGTGCAAAACCCACATTGTAATCCGTGGTTATCCTGAAAAGCCTGTTGGATTATTCCCAAAGTACCATCTTCATTAGCCATACCTTCAATGGTTAAAATTTCTGATCCTTCGGATTCAAGTGCAAACATAGTACACGCTTTGACTGCTTCGCCGTCTACATGAACTACACAAGCACCGCATTGGCTAGTATCACAACCAATATGAGTACCGGTTAAGCGCAAATCATTTCGAATAAAGTCAGACAGTAAAGTACGTCCCTCAACTTCGCCTGTGACTGATTTGCCGTTAACTTTCATTGACACAGATGGCATAAACTTCCTCCTATTCTTGTTAAGATCTATTTATAACTATTCGTACGAAACTTTCAACAAAAATATTAATTTAATGTTTTTTACTAGAAATATTTTACGAGTTACACTTTTTGATCATGTTTTTCAAATTTGAATGTATACCATAAAAATTTAGCAATCGCAACTTGCCGGCTGATTCTCCAATTTATCCAGATTGAATTTCGTAAACAAAATCGCGAGCTTCACTAATCAAATCAACTGGTTTTTGCCCGAGCGCCAAGGTGCTCAAATTTTCAAAAAATCGGCGTCCAAATAAAAGCGGAGGACTCGGGTTGGAGTGAGACCTCATGATTGTCCCAATCTCTCTCCCATCGGTTGGGCTGAAACCACTAATCAGGCGATCGATATCCAAAGTCGCTATGGGTTGTTGACTACCCCGAACAAAAATTACAGCCTCGGTGTCATTCGGCAAAGCTTCAAGCCCCAATCTGATTTGGTTACTTTTACTCGAATCCAAGGGATGAACTACTGTTCTAATTCGATTGGACCAAGTCTCCAAACCCTCGAAAGAGATTGAAGAATCACCTACAACGTAAATCCCTTCTATTTGTGACTTAATCAATGGGCTGAGAAGTTTCGTGTCATCACTTACTTTATTTTCGCTGAGAACTAATGCAAAGACCTTAGGTTTAGTGGGTCGAGTTCGCAAACTGTTTCTTGGTTGACGTCGGGTAGGAATTTCCTTAAGTAACCCTCCAGCCCCCATTGAAGCAAAATCTTCTGTGGTCAACTTGATACCACAGGCAATTCTTTCCAGGACCCAATCTGCTCCATTAAGGGCGATTGATCGTACGCACCCTGGCAAACCAATCACTTCTTGAATACCTAATTGTCCATAAAAAAGTAAATTCCCTGGATCTACTGGTATTCCTACCTGAACCAATGTTCCCCCAGCACTACACAATGCCTTCGGCCCAATATCATTTTTATCTGAGGTTGCTGAGGAGGTGAGAATCAGGATGATAGGGGAAACACAGCTTTTGATTGCTTTCGTTAATTCAGTCGTATTATGTTCAGTGGTCGCGGTTGTATTTAATTCTATACCGAGCGATTCCAACCTTAAGCGCGTGGCTTGGAGTCCCTTAGCGGCTAACTTTTCATCCCGTGGAGTTTGAACAGTCATTATCAGGTCTGCGGATGTTAATGTGACCGCTCTGAAACGAATTGTGTCGTCAAGTTGGTCTAATGCTGTATTAACTAAGGCCGATTTCACCCCATATTGAATCACCTTGATTGTGCAGACCAACTGGTTTTTGGAAACCCGAACGTGATGACCTAATGTTGCCAGAGTAATTGATTGGTCAACAAGGTTAAATTGCTTGATTTTATCAGGATTTATTTCAATTAATCCCGGCTTTGTTGCAAACAAATTAACCCTTCCTGTAAACGGTGCTGAAGCAACAAAAGCTGGTTCTAATTCAACAAGTCTGTTGCCGATTATTTTAGCCGCTTCGTCTTCACCAATGTCATCGTGCTCCAAAATTGCAACCATTAATTCGGTCAATTTGGTCGTCTTGATTGACGCCAATTGTTCCTCCCTTAAGATCGTCCCTTTAGGGATTTTTTTGGAGTGAATATGGAGTGAATGGGCCAAGATTGCACCTTGGCATTCAGAAAGGGGATAAAGGCCGAATTTCATTGATTTCAGAATCCCCTTCGTAAGGTCTGGATAATCTCGGCAAGAACCGACACGGCTATTTCGGCAGGTGTTCGTGAACCAATATCTAAACCGATGGGGGCATGAAGCCGCTTGAGTTCAGACTCAGAAACGCCAATTTTTGTGAGGCGATCGATCCGCTTTCTATGAGTCCGATTTGAGCCTAAGCAACCAATGTAGAATGCTGGAGTTTTAAGGGCTTGGATGATTGCGGGGTCATCAATCAGTGAATCATGGGTCAGGGTGATAATTGCCGTTCTTAAGTCTGGATTTTCTTCCTGAATCGCTTTATCAGGCCATTCATTATTTATGCGTTCATTGGGAAATCGACTTGGTGTCACAAAAGCAGAACGAGGGTCAATGAGAACGGTCTGAAATCCCATCTGTCGTGCCATATTCATGAGTGGTTGAGCGATATGCACTCCGCCAACAACAATGAGCTTAAGGGGCGGATTGAATACATTGAAGAATAAATCGCCCTCTAATCCCGACTTATCTAATTTTAGTCTTTCTTCCAGAGCTGAGGTCATATGCTTTGAATGTTGAGGAATAATTCTTTGATTAAAGTTGATTAGGTTGTGTTCAACGATAACTGGGATTCCTTTTGAACGCCATGAAACCAATTCACTTAGTCGCTCATAGTTAGTCCCGTGGGGTCCGTTGATAGGTTCAACCAGCACTTTAATATTTCCTCCACATGCCAAGCCAACCGCAAAGGCATCTTCATCGGCAACCCCAAACTCTAGGATCTTTGGCTTCTCAGAATTGAGAGTTGCCAAGGCCTCTGCTACCACTGCTCCCTCAACACAGCCCCCAGAAACTGATCCGGCAATTGCACCGTCAGCACTTATTGCGAGCAGGCTTCCAACGGGTCTTGGCGCTGACCCCCATGTTTCGATTACAGTCGCAAGAGCAGCTCCACATTCTTGAAACCAAGTGAGTGCAATTTCGGGAATTTGTTCATGTTCAGGACGTTTCACTTTCATTGGATTCCTCAATTAGTGTTTCGAAAGCGACCCGCCTGTCGCCATGGCTTCTATCAAGCGCTTCTTACTACCGTGGTCATCAGGTGAACTGATTGCCGTGGCAAGGTCAGTTAAAGAATTTATGCTATGAGCAGATACGACGCAATCAACATGTGGTAAAATAGTCATAATCCCTCGTGCCTTTGGGGCAAAATCTTGCCATCGCAAGAGCGGATTAAGCCAGATCAATTTAAGTGAACTCCGCCGTATTCGTTTTATTTCAGCTTCAAGCAGTTCAGGATTACCACCCTCTAACCCATCTGTAATCAACAAGATAATGGAGCCGCGGCTGAGCACTCTTCGGGACCATTGAAAACTAAATGTCTTTAAGCACTCTCCAATTCGAGTGCCACCTTCCCAGTCTCCCGCCTCTTTACCGGCCGATTCGATAGCGACATCAATGTCCTTAATCGAAAGATTTCGAGTGATGTTGGTCAATTTTGTTCCAAAGGTGAAAGTGTGAACTTTAGACCACCCAAGTCCTTTCTTATTGGCGACAGTATGAAGAAAGTGCAATAGCATTCGGGAGTAATTTGACATACTGCCAGAAATATCACATAAAGCAATCAAATCAGGATATTTTTGTTTATGTCGGCGGAAACGAATCGAACTCAGCTCACCTCCTTGTCGACTAGCAATTTGCATGGTTGCTCTCCAGTCAGCTAAAGAGCCACTTGGGTGAGGTTTTGTCCGACGGGTCTTAAGTGGTTTGACAGGCAGTTTCAGTTGAGTAATCGCTTGTTTTGCTTCGGCAACTTCTTCGGGAGTCATCTGCTCAAAATCCATCATTTTTAGCTTATCAATTGAAGAAGTTGTTCCCGTTGCCAGAATCTCAATTTGCTCAACGCCCTCATTTTCGTGCGACTCCTGATGCTTGTGCCGAGAAATATCTCCTAATAGGGCACTTGCAGCTCGTCGCATTCCACTCTTGGGAACAGGTTTCTCAGCCACGCCCCTTAAGCTGGGCAGCATGAATGACATCATCTGGTCGTGAAAGCGGGGATCTTTCCAAAACAGTCGAAAAATTTCCTCAAAGACAACAAGATGCTCTGGTTTCGTTACAAAACTGGTATGCAAGATCCAGAACAAGTCCTGTTTGGTTGAAAATCCAACCTCACTAACAGCTCTTATCGCTTTTGCAATTTGACCAGTACCAACAGAGATACCAGAATATCTGAGAGCTCGGGCAAAATGCACAAGATTTTCTAATAGTTTTCCTTGAAGTTCTGTTGGACCTGCTGCAATCATCGGGCGACTCTATAAATTGACTTGCCCCTAAATTATTCGGTTTGTGTGTGGAGTTTTTCTTGCACCTGATTCAAAATTCTGGTGCATTCCGATCCCTCAATTTTGGCAATATCATCCTGAAACTTTAGTACCGCTCCCAATGAATCAGCGATTACTTCTGGCGATAGGGCAACAGTATTAAGTGCCAAAAGACATTTAGCCCAGTCAATTGCTTCAGCAATTCCTGGCTTTTTAAATAAATCCTCTTCACGAAGTGCCTGAACAAATAAAACGATTTCGTGGGTTAGTCTTTCACCCGCTTCAGGAACTTTTATTTGTAAAATTTCGAGTTCCCGCTGAAATTCCGGATAGCTGACCCAGTGATAAAAGCAACGACGCTTTAAAGCATCATGGACTTCACGAGTGCGATTTGAAGTTAATATAATGATGGGAGGATTCTGGGCCTTGATGGTCCCTAGTTCAGGGATCGTTATCTGAAAATCTGAGAGAATTTCTAAAAGAAACGCTTCAAAGGGTTCATCGGTTCGGTCAATCTCATCAATCAGTAAAATGGGTGGACCATTCTCATCTTCCTCCAGGGCATGGAAAAGTGGGCGAGAGATCAGATAGTCTCTTGAAAACAGCTCACTTTGCAATTGCTGTCGGTCAATTTTTCCGCTAGCCTCGGCAGTACGAATTGCTACCAATTGAGCCGGAAAATTCCATTCGTATACAGCAGAACTCGTATCGAGTCCTTCATAACATTGTAAGCGAATAAGTTTTCTGCCAAGGGCCTTTGTAATTGCTAAGGCAATTTCGGTTTTTCCTACTCCCGCCTCCCCTTCAAGGAATAGGGGATGATTGAGTTTGAGTGACAGAAACAGTGAGGTGGCCAAAGATCTGCTACAAATGTAACCAACATTCTGTAGTATCTTTTGCAACTCATCAACGGAGTCTAAACTTGCAAGCAATAGCTTCTCTCTAATAATTTATTTTTCTAGAGGGGAAGTATACATCCAGTCTGATAAAAATTGAATTAAGAATTTGGAAAATTAATTTGAGGTCCTTGAAAGGATTTTGAACCCATGCTTGGATTGTTCCAATCAATGTTGAAGTAGTTTAAAATCTTGTATTATTTGAATGTGATTCTAATTTATTCCGCTAGCAGGGAAGCATTCACCAATGCGAAATTGATATGGCGGAGTAGCTCAGTAGGTTAGAGCAGCGGAATCATAATCCGCGTGTCGGGGGTTCAAGTCCCTCCTCCGCTACCATTTCTCAAAATAAATTGTTAACCTATTATGCTGCATCAAAAATCATTTTGAGCTGATTTATTTTATTACCCGCACCGTGTAACCTTTTTGACTCGCAGTGCTTGATGCCGTTTTACTTGAATTTAGCGTGAATCAGCTGGACAGGATGGCGAGAACCAAGATGCAAGGGGAATAGACGCTAGATTGGCCTCTTTTTTGCACGTGGTGTCACGTGTCTTCTCATTCCCTCAAATGCCCTTTTCCGGGGAGCGTTTCAGAATTTATCATAATGACGTGAACAACGGAAATGAAGAGAATTATTGTGTTCACACTGGATGGACATAACTTCTATGGATTTGAATCACATGGCTTTGTGAACAAGACACATGCCCCTAGTCTGATAAACAAGGGTAGGGGCAGTGAGAGGCACAAAGAAAGAAGAATAATCCTTAATGATACGCAACTACATTGGGTTAATAAAGCCAAACATCCAAAGTCAGTCAATTCGAGAGATAAAATGGGGCTATGTACTGTCCCATAACCGAAATATTCATGCGGCATGACTAGAAGCTCATAACCTTGAATGGAAACTAATCGCACAGTTTAAGGACTGATTAGAATTATCTTGAGATGAGGTAGAGCGGTAAGATCTCAGGAGAGGAGATTATTTACAGATCTGGTTTGGGTAACATTCGCAAACCCATCCATGGATTACATAAAAATATCAAGAGTCAGGAATTTTAAGATATACCAAAAAATGGGTTTTCCGGCCAGTATATCGCCTCTAGGACGGCACTTATTCCAACAATAGTTTGACAAACTATTACGCATAATAAAAAAAATTAGCAATCATATATTGAAAAATAATGACCAAGTACTACATAGTACACATGTCAGGATTCGGAACACATATTAGATCGCTACGTGAAAGCCGTTTAAAGGCTAGCAAAGAATACAGTGTTCGCAAAGTTGCAATGAAAATTGGAGTAGAGCCTGCATACTTAAGCAAGGTGGAACGAGAAGTTGTTCCCCCACCTTCAGAAGCGAAAATAATTGCACTGGCAGAAGTTCTTGGTGAAGACCAGGATGTTCTATTGGCGATGGCAGGAAAAGTATCGTCAGATCTTTTAAAGATCATAAAAGCTCGTCCAATGCTATTTGCGGAGCTTATCCGTAGATTAAAAGAAGAACCCGATCACGCGGTCCTTCGAGTTGTACGAGAAATCAAAGATGGTGAATGGTAAAGGAGTTAAAATATGATTTGCCTCGAGAATGATAGTTTAGAAATTCGGTTCCCTGAAGTGCATGAAAATGCCGGAGTGAGAATAAATTTTCAGAGAACACTGCGCTTGCCCGATGATGGTGAAATACATTATCTGCCGCCAGGATTGGGAGAATTTCCTTTAAGACACATTGAAGACTTCGACTTGGATGAACACAATCATCTAAAAGAGCGGGGCGGTGTCATTATGCCAATGTTTCAAGCGGATGCTCTGTGGTTAAACTTTGATTCAATACATAAAACTCTCGATGCAAGTTACCCGATTGCTGTCAAAATTGGCACTGGAAAAATATGTGCTGTTTCGGGTGATGAATGGGTGGCGAACCTAAACCGTGACCCTCAGGACTATGTCGTAGTTCCAGACCAACCTTGGATTGACGGGTACAATGTTGGGAAAGATATTGTCAAGCAGTTTGTCGCGGCACCACTTGGGCAAGGATACACTGTTGAAGAGCAGTTCAAGCCAAATTCAACCACAGGGGGTATTCAAATTCAAGTCTTTCCGATGAAACGGGAATTTTATGACAGACTAAACAAACGTGATTTTCATGATAAGTATCGCATGGAATCTTCAATGATGATGTGTTGCAGCCCATCAGTCGAAATGGGTTTAGCCCCAGGAGGGTCCATGAATCAAGAGATTTACGAAGATCATCATGATTTTGACGCCTGGGATATGCGGACAACTGAACGTTGCTTTGTCACCATCGCCAATGCCGAGCAATGGATAAATATTACTGGTCAAGAACCACCATTAAGTCCAATGAGCGCAGAAGACTATAACGATGAAGGATTGCCTTGGTTTGACTATTATGATGGTGATAAAGAAGCGATAGATGGAGCAAAGAAACTTGGGAAGATCAAATCCATTAAAGATATCAAGCCAAAAACTGGAAAGAATTTCTGGAGTGATGGAGCACCATTGAAAACCCCAAATGTTGTTCAATTAGGACGACGGGAAGTGAACGTTGGCGTGTGGTAGTCCTGACCGCCTATACCTGAAAATTACAACAGTGCTGGGGGATACGAAAATTGTTATCCCCCAATGCCAAAATTG
>MPNP01000046.1 GCA_002239085.1 Rhodobacteraceae bacterium bin131
CTTGGTTTCATCGCTGGTGGACGGGGTTACCGTCACGTCCGCCGTAGGTTGGCTATCCAGTACAACGGTGTAGCGGGCTGTCTCGCCGGTGGCGACCGGTACTGATGTTCTGCTCAGTGTCACTCCAACAGTATCGTCATCGGTAATGGTCAGCGTGACCCCTGTAACGGTGAGGTCGCCCGCTGTGGCGGACAGAACCAAGGTCTCGTCGTCCTCATCAAGGTCGTCGTCGACAATGCGCACAGTGGCAGAGGCCGACCTTTGTCCCCCGCGGATGGTGAATGCATTGGGGAGGGTATAGTCGTCTGTTGTGGTAGCAGTGGAACTTCCTCCTGCCAACAGAGATACCTCAACGTCTGATTTCGCCTCGTAGTCCAACGTCGCTGTCACCATCACCGAACCCGCGTCTTCGCCTACATTGTTGTTATTGGCGTCGGTGGTCAGGGTCAGGGTTGTAGGTGGAGGAATTGGGACAGCCGAACCATTGACGCGGAAACGAAAAACACCAATAATAGATCTTGTCCAACCCAAATCAAATTGGTTAGTGTAGCGGTTATAGGGTATGGACCAACCCTGAGCAGTGCCAGAATCCAACTCTCTAGATAATGTCCAATTTACTCCTTTTGTTGACCCGGAAGCCACAACAAAATAGGTGGTGTTGGCGTTAAGCGTTGTACCCGAAGGTGCCGCGAAGTTTACTACGCCATCCCCCACACTTGATGGGACCGTCAAATCGTGGAGTTTTGTTCCCGGACCACCATTTCCATCCGACCACAATTCGACCCGCAAGCCAGACGCATTACCTCCTGTCAAGGTCAGGTCAATGTTTGCGAGATAATAACCGGCCGAGTTACTCCCAGTACGAAAAGTTGCGGCGACCCTCCTAAAACTGGTCGGAGAGGTCCCTAAATTATCCGAAGAATCTTGATTCTTACCAATATTGCTTACCAATGACGTGGCCGAGGGTATCGGTGCATCGTCATTAAGGATAGTCAGCGTGGCTTGCGAGCCATTTTCGTCCCGTGCATAAAGATTGCCAAGATTGCTTGCGGAAGCACCCGCAGCCGCGATTCGAAGCTCAATAGTCTTGTCGTTTTCCAAAAACGGGTTGTCCTCAATGGTAACACTTATGTACTGTGTCAGCATCGTGTCTTCAGGTCCAAACGTGACCGATTTGGTGGCTATTCTGTAGTCGTCATTTCCTCTCGCCGTGCTAGTGCCCAGTACCTCCACAGTGAAAGTGGTTGATGAACCCGGCAGATTGCTGACCGTCACTGGAACATCAAGCGTCCCACTAGCTTCGGCCACTGCGTCGGTATATTTCACCGTGGATGTGGCGTCCGTGCCAAAAGCAATCCGCGCCGCGTCATCATCGTCGTCTCTAATCGTGACGGTCGCAACATTGGCTCCCGATGACGCTGTGTTCCATGGAGAGACGGAAGTGGATAAAGTCACGGTAAAGGTCTCGTCACCTTCAACTAATTGGTCATTGGTAATGGGTATTGTCAACGACGCGGTGGTTTCACCGGCCTCTACGGTCACCGTCGGCGGTGTCGCACCTGTGTCATCCTCCGTGACCATACTACCGGTGTAGTCATAGGCTGCGGACAACTCAAGCCCACCATTCGGTGCCGCCTCACCCAGCGTGACCGTCAGGCGGGCAGTCATACCCTCGGCAGCCGTTGCCATTGGCGTTATGGCATAGGTTGTGGTCGGTGCCGGCGTTCCTGACCCAAACACCCACGCACCCGCACCGGCGGCATTCGTCGCTCTCACCCGCACCCGATAGGGAGTTCCGTTATCAAGGCCTGAAAGGGTGGCCTCAGCTGTCGTGCCGTCATGGCTCGCATCCACCCAACCATCGGCTGCTGTGGGTGACTGAACCGTTGCCAAAGCGTCTTCGTTCCCCACCGTCTCCTCCGCCACTGACGTGTAGTGGACATCGTAGCCCGTGAGCGTGCCGTCGGGCAGCGTCGGCGCTGTCCAGGTCAGAGCCAGTGTCTGGCCGCCCGGAGCCGCCAGAAGGTTCGTTGGGGCTTCTGGAACATCGTCATTCGTAATGGTCAGTGTCGCCAACGACCCACTTGCATGGCGCCCGTATCGATCTTCCAGGTCAACAATCGGGGTATCAGCCGCACCAATCCGCAGTTTGATTGTCTCATCAACCTCCACACCCCCATCATTAGTGATGGCAACGCTGATAGTCTGAGTTCGGGTCGTATCCGTGGGGCCGAACGTCACCCTCTTGGTGGCAATGCGAAAATCACCGGGGTTCGTGCTATCAACGTACTCCGTCGCTGTACCAGTGGTCAGCACCTCCACTGCAAAGGTGGTGGATGACCCGGGCAGGTGACTGATGGTTATCGGAACCTCAAGTGTGCCACCCGTTATATTCTCGTTCACCGAAGCCATGTATTCAGAGCTCGCGGCGGCAGCAGTGCTAAACGCAATCGTCGCTGCATCGTCATCGTCATCGGTAATCGTGACTGTCGCAACATTGGCTCTCGATGACGCTGCGTTCCATGGAGAGACGGAAGTGGATACTGTCGCGGTAAAGGACTCATCACCTTCCACAAGTTCGTCGTTGGCTATGGGAATGGTCAACAGTGCAGTGGTTTCACCCACCTCTACAGTTACTGTCACCGGTGTTTCGCCCGTATCGTCAGCTGTGGCCGTACTGCCGGAATAGTCATAGTTTACCATCAACGCAAGCCCGCCAGTCGGTGCCGCTTCGCCCAGCGTCACCGTGAGTTCGGCGTCGGCACCCTCGTCAGCGGTCGTGATGGATGTGATTTCGTAGGTCGTAGTATCCGCACTCACCGTCACCGTCACATCATCATCGTCCATGAGGTCAGACGGGTACTTGCTGTCCGTGGACGTCACCGAATGGGTGATGGTAGCCGTTCCCACGGCTACACCGGTCACCGTCACCGGCTGTGGCGTGCTCCAATTTGACGCGGTGAACGTCAGTGCCGAGGACACCGTTGCCTTGGTTTCATCGCTGGTGGACGGGGTTACCGTCACGTCCGCCGTAGGTTGGCTATCCAGTACAACGGTGTAGCGGGCTGTCTCGCCGGTGGCGACCGGTACTGATGTTCTGCTCAGTGTCACTCCAGCAGTATCGTCATCGGTAATGGTCAGCGTGACCCCTGTAACGGTGAGGTCGCCCGCTGTGGCGGACAGAACCAAGGTCTCGTCGTCCTCATCAAGGTCGTCGTCGACAATGCGTACAGTGGCAGAGGCCGACCTTTGTCCTCCGCGGATGGTGAAGGCGTTGGGCAGCCTATAGTCGGCCGTCGCCGTGGCGGTAGAAATTCCAGCCGCCGACAAAGTAACTCGGACCGCAAAGTTATCAGATTGTTGTAATGCGACTGGATTGTCTAGCGTTGCCGTCACTCGCACCGTCCCCACATCCTCGTCAGCGGTGTTGGAGGCCGCGTTCGTGGTCAAGGTTAACCGACTTGGCATGCCCAATCTCGTTATCCTCAGCGTGTAGGTGTTGACCTGCCCGTTCTGCGCCGTGACCTGCACTTGGAAGACGTTTTCACCCACATTAAGTTGAGTATCAAAGCGAGTGAAAAATTGCCCACTGGTGGCGTCTTGCAGTCCTGACGAAGTGCCCACCTTACCCACTCTGATTCGGGCATTGGGTTGGTTGACAGTAGCTCTTATGCGTACATTAAAGTACGAATTATTAAGGGTCGCCGCGTATTCATTGGTGTTCGGATTAAATGTACCCAAACCAATTCGACGCCACGGTCCTCTAAGTGAGCCATCCACATCAAGAGAACGGAGGGTTGCATCGGCAGAGAATGTTGAAGCCGTATTGAACACCCAAGCGCCGTTCCCATTGGCATTATAGGCCCGCAACCGAACCCGGTAGCGTATCCCGTCGTCAAGCCCTGCTATCGCGTGCGAGTTTGTCGTGCCGGAGTGTTGTGCATCCACCCAACCACTTGCCGGAGAAGGTGTTAAACCATCTTGCACCGGAGAGTTGTCTTCAACTTCACTGGTGCTTGCCGAGGTGTAATGCACGTTATAGCCCGACACGGGACCCGAAGGTGCCGGCCAAGTCAGATTGAGCCTCCGATTGCCCGAATTGGCAGTCAATGCGGTCGGTGCTGCCGGACTATCGTCGTTCGTGATTGTAATTGTTGCCTTTGACCCGTTGGTAAGGCGCTCATAATAATCGCCTATGTTAACCTTGGGTTCAGCCGCTGGGGCAATTCTAAGCTGAATGGTCTCATCAACTTCGTTGAGCGCGTCGTTACTGATTTGAATTTCAACAAACTTTGTTTTGGAACTATCTGAGGTAAATGTCACCGACTTAGGCGAGAGATTAAAGTCGCTGTCATCGGTCGCAGTGCTGGTGCCTAGCACCTCCACATTGAACGTGGTGCTTTGGCCGGGCAATTGGTTCAAACTGACCGGAATGCGCATCGTGCCCGGTCGGTTATCTTCGGCGATTGTGCGGGTAAACACGGCATCGTTTTCGGTACTTAAGCCGAACGCGATCTTGGCCGAATCGGTATCCTCGTCATTGATCGTCACGGTCGCGGTGTCCGTGCGGCCGGGCGTCACCGTCCAACCCGAAACGGCTCCATCGGGCGTAATTCTCACCTTGAACGATTCACCTGCTTCAACTAGAGCGTCATGTGATATGGAGATTTTGAGTTCGGCAGTCGTCGCGCGTGGTTGAACGGAGACATAGTTTGGCGTTTGTTCCGTATCGGATGAACTCGCATCGCCGCCTCTATAGTCGTAGTTAACGTTGAAACCGAAACCGAACGATGGGGCCGCTTGGCCGAGGGTGACCGTTAGCGTCGCCTCTCCACCTTCATCAACGCTTACGGTAGGGGTAATTGAATAGGTTGTCAGCGGTGCAGGACGGCCATTCACCTGGATCTTCATCACACTGGTAGTATATCTTCTCCAATTCCAACTGTTCCCTTGATTTCGAAAGTATTGATCGTTTGCAATACTCCAACCTGCCGCTTTACCTGCATCCTCTCCTTTGTCCTCGGTCTCAGCTACAGTTCCCCCAATAGCTGCCAGTGCTCCAACTCTTTGACCAAAAACCATAAAATACGAGGTGTTCGGTTCTAATAATGTGTTCGCAGGTGCCGAAAATGTCACAGTGCCCATTGGGAGAGTTTGTGGGAGCGTTAGAGTTTTGATTCTCGCACTAGGTTGTCCATTGTTCGCAACGGACCACAGCTCTGCGATGTATCTAGGATTATTACCAGCTACGCGCGATATTCTTCGTGAATAGACACTAAGTTGAATGTTCTGCAGAAAGTACCCCGTGGAGTGGTTCCCTGTAGTGAATTTTTGAGCTAATTGTTGTTGTCGAACATTTCCACCCTCAATTGAAGTTTTCGCTAAATTGCTCACTAGGGCTCGGTTGGATGCTTGGGCGAACAGCGGCACGGCGGTCAATGGGATAAGTATGCCCAGGATAAGGGTAAGGGTGAGGAGAAAACGAAAAAGGCGGTGACCGGCTGGTCGGTTAGGCGATAAGAAGCCTGTTGCAGTTAAAGAATCCAGACTGCCTGCTGCATTGCGGGAAGTGTTGACAGGATTCTTCATCGGGGTACTGTTTCAACGTATAATAATGATGAAATTGCCCCCATGGACTTAGACACGGTCCGGTCAATCGCCTCGGAGCGTTCACGAAACGACGTTTGCACGAACCCGGACCAATCCAATATCCGTCGGCATAGTTGAGTGAAGGTTTTTCCATTTTTTGGGACAAATTCTGGTTTGGAACGCAGCCAACCGGTGAGTTTTCCGATTGGAAACCTTCCCCCCCCCCCCCTTATTTTCCAGCAGCTCACGTAATAACTCAAATGACCAAGCACCAATAGAACTGAAGGCAAGTCATCGTGTTCAATACTCGCCACCACACATTCTTCCTTTGCCAGAATTAAAGGAACCAAGGATTTGTAGAAACTTCTCTCATGGTTGTACACCCGTTTGTCCGACGAGTAGACACCAATTTCGCTATCCGGTTTGTTCATCCTGACTATCACTCTATGCTACTTTGGTATTACATCGCATTTAATGGTGCCTTTCGGGGGATATTTGCCATGACATGAACCATATCAAAAAAAACAAATTACTTGTTTACAGGAAATAATAACAACTCAGTTGACATATTATACGACATACAAACCGATAATAGTTTTTATTTTGTATTGCAAGAGATTTTTTCAAATCCCGATTCGGTCTGGATTATGAATCCATTAGGACGCATTTGAGTGTTTCATTTATTCAAGATTCATGGTCGTTCACATTTCGGTGAATGGTGTTCTATCTTGATTTAATCTCAATCCTTCTGTTTTTAACAAACCCTGACCCAAAAGTCCTTGGTTAGGTGCCTCACTTTGTTCTTCTTTGTTGCCTTTGCCTTGCCCTAATGACCGCAATTATCTGTTATCGCCACCACAACATCCACCCGCCGTGTAAACGGGTCCATGATGTGTTTGGATTTTTGGTATCTGTAGTGTGCCTCGGATGACCGGTTGCACGTAACCCAAGGCTCATCGTTACTGATATCTGTTCTGGACCCGAGACCGCCTCCATTCAAGGCTAACTCATACTTCTCGGCGAGGAACAGCGATGTTATTCATATCCCTCTTTACCCCTTTCAAACTCATGAAGAATATGTTGATTTTGCATCAGTATTATTTCCTTCTTTCCAGAACCTCCTGACACGTTGAGGTCCCAATCCCCAATTAAGTCCCTCTAGTGGGCATCATCTTCCTCACATAAGCCATTTGCATCCTCTTGTTCTGGCCAGGCAAAAGGGTCGTTAATTGTGATAATGCCGATAACGGCATTATCACAACGGTTGACCGGAAGTCCCTCCTTGGTTCTCTGCTTGCTCTGTTTGTGTATGGCTCCTTGGGAGTGCGGCTGACCTTCCCGCCGGTGATAAATCGTGCGTACTGGGAACGAGCTGGTCTTAAATGTCTATGAGTTGTTTTGAAGTACAAACTGCCTATGAAGAATTGAGATAAAATCATTATATAGTAAATGTTTAATGAATTACAAAAAAATAAATCTACTGCCTAGAATATTTGTTTGAAAAGAGAATTTCAACGTGCCAAAAGCACGACTACAAGTGGGTTTAAGGTAAAAATTATGGGTTTTTTGGTCTCAAAGTCAGGATTAAAAGATTTAAATCCCGATGGAGTATTCTAAATCAAAATCAAGGTACAGATTGGGGTCTTTTATTTTTCTGTGATACCGTTCTACAATCCAATTATTGGATAGATGAACACAATTTTGTTGCAATCGTGAAACCAACTATTCAAATATTTTCCTCTACCAAATGTTCAGCAAATGTGACTTGAATAGCACGCAAGATAATACAATGACTATTCTTATGAATTGTTCGCATGACCTTGGCAAAAATCACCATGCACTCCCAATCCAGTTAGAAGTTTGCTAATTCGGGATGAATGGTAGAAAATCCTCAGGGTTTTGTGGCTCCGCACCAATCCTTACCTCATAATGTAAATAATCGAAATTGCTATCAACATTCCCGATTATCTGTCCATGTGTGACTTTTTCACCGCGGGTTAAATCAACATCAGCTATGTTCTGGTAAACAGAATGAACATTGCATTGATGGAGCAACAACAGCACTGTTGTATCATTAGCTATCTCTTTGACCAGTTGGACTTCACCACTCGCAACCGCATAAACCGGCGTGCCCCCTTCAGCCCCAATGTCTATTCCTTTATTTCCTCCAATACCATAAGCTTTAAGCAAGGTACCTTCTAATGGTGATCTAAAGTTAAGTTCCAAAGGCTGAAAGTTGCTACAGTTCAATTCTGTTGGTTTGTCCTCAGCGGGTTCCTGAAGAGGAGTTGATTCAGCTATCGTCACGACGGATGTGGCATTAGAATTGTCCGTATTAATAGGTGTTTCTTCCACGGTTGTTGCTTCTACTGGAGGGGTAGAGGGTGGTACTTCTTCTGGTTGATTTGGTGTATCAATTTCTTGTTGACTTATGGTTTCTTTTTGCACGTCAGGTGTGAACACAACTGTTTCAGGTTGATTAGGTTCTTCGGCATCAGCAATAAGTTCTGGAACTGGGATAAGCAGGATATCATTTTCCTCAATCGCAAAGTCTGAACCCAACTTATTCCAGTCGGCAATGGTTCGAACAGAGACATCGTATAAATTCGAAATGTCATAAATTGTTTGACCTTTGTTCACCTCATGCCTAAAGAAATTACTCTTAAATTCTGAACGGGACTCTTGATTGTTTGGCTGCATTTCAGTGAGAACGACTTCTTCTTCAACCATGATTTCCCTTTGGGGTAAAGAAATTATTTGACCAGCTGGAAGGAGAACTCCTGGTTGAATATTGTTCAATCTTGACAGAACCACTGGATCTTCATCAATGCGATTAGCAATAATAAACAGAGTATCATTCTCTTGGGTGCTATAATAGAGGCGATTATCTACTTGGACTAATCCTTGTTCATTCGGGGCAGGCCATGTAGAGTTTTGCTCAGTTGCACTCGGTCGAGCTTCACCTGTCGTAACATCTTTTCTAAAATCTGTAGAGCAAGACGCCAATAAAACGGTCACAAAAAGGATAAAAATTCTTGACAATAATTTTGAACGTGTGGTCATTTTCTTTCACCCTGAAGTTTATCAATTAAGTACAACACCTTCAAGCAAAGGAACAAAGCGAACGGGACCAATTTCAATAAATTCAATCTCTGGTTCCGTCTTCTTGATTATTACTAGCTTCTGCTGCCATTCATTTTCTACAACCGGTAATACCATTATCCCATTAACTTTAAGTTGATTGAGTAGCTTTCGAGGAACTTCTTTAGATGCTGCTGAAATAATAATTCGATCAAATGGTGCCGCATCGGGAAGTCCCAACATCCCATCAGAAAGGACAAAGCTAATATTCCTCCGCTTTAACTGATTGAGTATAAGATTCTTTGCCTGAAGGTGAAGTCGCTTTATCCTTTCGACTGAATAGACATGCTTGGCGAGGTGAGATAAAACAGCTGTAAGATAACCACTACCCGTACCAATCTCTAAAACGCGGTGAGTATTTTCAACCTCAAGCTCTTTCGTCATTAGACCGACCACACTTGGTTGACTGATTGTTTGACCACTACCAATGGGAACCGGCATATCCGAATAGGCACAATGCTTAAAAGCTTCGGGCACGAAGTTAATTCGATCTACTTTTTCAATAGCTTCCAAAACCGCTTGGTCGTTAATACCACGGTCTTTCATGACTTCAATCAAGGATTTCACTTACTTAAATCTCCAACTGAGAACACCTTTTTTCGCATTGAGCCAATACCGAATAATCCGTAAGGTCAGCACGCATTGGCGTGATCGATATGTAATTTTCCAAGTTGGCACTGATATCAGAATCATGTTCAGCCTGACTTTGCTGATTACCACCCGCAATACATAAAAATTCTCTTTTGTTTGGCGCTGTGTAGGATGTAACTGAGAATTTAGATTTTGACCTAAATCCTTGGCGTACAAATTTGACACCTTTGACTTCATTCCCCATACAGGGTGGAAAATTTATATTTAAAAACGTTCGGTATGAATCGCTATCCCATGGAAATGTTTTATAAATTTGTTGCAATAGATTCAATGAATGTTGCTTTGAAGCGTCAAAAAAATTATTTTCATTCGTGATGACCGGCCCGAGGTACTGAGATACCGCAATTGATTTGAAGCCCTGTAAAGCGCCTTCCATTACAGCCCCAATCGTCCCAGAATAGAGAGTGTTCTCCCCTGAATTATTTCCCCTATTGATTCCCGATAAAATAAGATCTGGTGGCGCGGTCATGACATGGCAAACTCCTGCCAAAACACAGTCAGCAGGGTTCCCTTCCACTTTAAAATCAAAGGGGGTGATTTTTTGAATCCGAAATGGATGTATGAAACTGACGCAATGACTTGTTCCAGACATTTCTACCATCGGTGCTATGGTCCATACTTCTCCTTCTGGACCCGCCAATTTTTTTGCAATTGATTTGAGTAGAATTATTCCTGGGGCATCATAGCCGTCATCATTAGTTAATAATATTCGCATAAATCCACTTTGAACTGAGTAATAATATCAATTGAATTGACCATTAGGGAGGATTTCGGAGTGGTTACCTAAATATTTGGCAAGAACCGGAGGAAGGCGGACACTTCCATTTTCGCACTGACCGTTTTCAAGAACTGCAATGAGAGTGCGTCCAACAGCTAATCCAGAGCCATTTAATGTATGCACAAATTCGAGATCCTTACTTTTATTACGGCGTAAACGAGCATCCATTCGCTGGGCTTGAAAATTTCCACAATTAGAAACTGAACTAATTTCCCTGTATACACCTTGGCCGGGAAGCCAGACTTCAATATCATAGGTTTTTTGCGCACCAAAGCCCATATCGCCACTGCACAGAAGCATAGTCCGATAAGGTAACTCAAGCATTTCAAGTATGGTTTCAGCACATTTGAGCATTCTGTATTGTTCGTTTTTACTCGCTTCGGGTGTTGTGATTGAAACCATTTCGACTTTTTCAAATTGGTGTTGGCGTAACATGCCCGTGGTGTCTTTCCCCGCTGAACCAGCCTCTGATCGAAAACATTGGGTATGTGCACAATACCGTAGCGGTAAAGCATCCTCATTAATTATGAGCCCATTGACAATATTAGTCAGAGTAACTTCGGCCGTTGGAATCAGCCACTTTCCGTTCTCTGTGCGGTATGAATCACCGGCAAATTTAGGCAATTGGCCGGTCCCTTCCATCGCCAGCGGGTTAACAAGAATTGGTGTCCAAACTTCTAACAAATTGTGGTCATACACATGCCGGTCAATCATGAATTGAGCAAGGGCACGATGAAGGCGGGCAATGCTTCCGGAGAGCATGACAAAACGCGAGCCCGATAATTTACCCGCTGTTGCGAAATCCATGAGATTTGCAACGCCGGGGATTGCAAAATGCTCACGTGGTTGAAAAGAGAATTCCTTTGGCTGCCCCCAGCGTTTTTGTTCAACATTATCCTGTTCATCTTTTCCAACGGGGACATCATCCTGGGGAAGATTGGGAATGGTAAGCAATAAGTTTTTTAACTGGGAATTACATTCACTTGCTTGAGCAGAAAATTTTTGTTCAAGTTCTTTTTTTTCATTCACTTGCTGGCGAATAGTTGCAAAGAGTTCTTCGTCACCTTGTGATTTTGCCTTACCCGCCTGTTTAGAAAGTTGATTAGAGGCAGCCTTAACTTCTTCAGATCGATAAATCCAAGAACGTCTTTGACGGTCAATGTCAATGATTTCCTTTGACATTGCAGCGAGACCACGGCGAGCAAGGCCTTGGTCAAAAAGGTTAGGGTGATCTCTTATAAATCTAATGTCGTGCACAACTAAATTATTCCAAACATGAGTAAATTTAATGGGTTCAAGTTATAGTCAATTGTCAAGAATAAAAGAGGCAAGACAAACTGGATTGTTTAATACTATGTGCTGAGTTTTTGTTTTGAAGGTTTGTAAATAAACCAAATCAAGCATCGAATGTTATTAATATATTTTGTAGGCATCATTTAAGCCAACTGCAAAGTCCCTATTTTTTGTGCCTTGAAGTTTTGGGGCAAAAAGATATTTGAATGTCCCAATTGAGCAAATTATTTTATACCAAGGAAAAGCAATGTTAATAAGCCCAGCTCTCGCTCAGGCAACTAGTGGTGCAGGATTAGGCCTCCAAAATCTACTCCCCCTTATTTTGATTTTTGTCATCATGTATTTTCTTCTTATTCGACCTCAACAGAAAAAAGTTAAGCAACATAGGCAAATGGTTGAGGAACTTAAAAGAGGTGACACAGTGGTCACTCAAGGAGGTATTATCGGTCGTATCGTCAAAGTCAAGGATGAAGAAAATCAACTTGACGTAGAAATTGCCCCAGACACAACGATAAAAGTTGTTAAAAACACGATTTCACAAGTTGTCAATAAAACAGACAAAGCCTCTGACTAGTTTCAACAATGCTTACCCTTTCAACTTGGCTCAGAGTATTTATCGTTCTGCTGTGTTTGACAGGGATTTATTTTGCATTCCCCAATTTTTTTTATACCACTGTTGAAAAACACAATGATGCTCTGACTCTTGTTGAAAGGGGAGAAGCAACTGCAACCGAACTTCAGTCTGACATTAAAGCGTGGCCTTCTTGGTTGCCATCAAGTCTCGTCAATTTAGGATTGGACTTAAGGGGAGGTGCACATTTACTAGCCGAAGTACAAGTGGAAGATGTTTATGCTGACCGTATGGATGCTTGGTGGCCGGAAATTAGGGATACGTTAAGACAAAATAGGGAATTGGTAGGCGGAATTCGTCGGCAAGATTCACCACCGAGCCAGTTATGGATTGCAATAGAGAACACGGCAAACATTGATCAAGGAATAGCATTAATTGACCAGTTAGCCACTCCTGTAATTAATTTGGCCGGAATTAGAGGAAAAGACTTAAATGTCTCGCGCCAGGAAAATCTCATTATTGTTGAACTCACCGATGAAGAAAAAGAAGCCACGAATTTACGTACAATGGAACAGTCGCTTGAGATTATTCGGCGCCGTGTTGATGAAGTTGGTACGCGTGAACCTATTATTCAACGGCAGGGAACAAATCGTATCATTATCCAAGTTCCCGGGATTGGCTCAGCCGAAGAATTAAAAACGATCATAGGAACGACGGCAAAATTAACGTTTCATCACGTTCAGCGAACAGCTTCGGACCGTTCTTCTTTTCGAGCTGGGCAGAATCTTGTTTATCCGGATATGGATAATCCCAACCTGTTCTATGTCTTAGAAAGAGTTCCAGAGGTTTCCGGTGACGATTTAACAGATGCTCAGCCGGCCTTTGATGAAAATGGTCGCCCCGCAGTTTCATTTCGTTTCAATCCCACTGGGGCCCGCAAATTCGGTGATTATACGGCTGTAAATATCGGCAATCCATTTGCAATCGTTTTAGATGAAGAAGTGATTTCGGCGCCCGTTATACAAAGCCATATTCCCGGTGGATCCGGCATAATCACGGGTACCTTTACTCTTGCCGAGTCGACACAGCTTGCTGTGTTATTAAGGGCAGGTGCCTTGCCGGCAAAGATGACATTTTTGGAGGAACGAACAGTTGGCCCCGATTTAGGCCAAGATTCGATTGATGCAGGTAAAATTGCATGCATCATTGCTCTTGCTGCAGTCATTGCATTTATGATCTTAAGCTACGGCCTTTTTGGACTGTTTGCCAACATTGCACTCCTCATCAACTTGGGTTTGATATTTGGCGTTTTATCAGTACTCGGAGCAACCTTAACACTTCCAGGTATTGCTGGAATCGTATTGACAATTGGAATGGCAGTTGATGCCAACGTATTAATTTTTGAACGTATTAGGGAAGAGTTGTTAGCCGGTCGAGGCCCATCAAGGTCAATTGAGCAAGGCTATGAAAAAGCTCTTTCAGCTATTCTTGACGCCAATCTAACCACTCTCATAGCCGCGGTGATATTATTTGCCCTCGGTTCTGGCCCGGTTCGGGGATTCTCCATTACACTTGGCATTGGAATCGTTACTTCAGTGTTTACAGCTATCTTTATCACACGGCTACTCATTATTTTATGGTTAGAACGAGTGCGACCTAAGAAACTTGTGATTTAGGTAAAACCATGCGGCTCAAGCTTGTACCCGAAAATACCAACTGGAATTTTTTTCAGCACAGCCGAATAACCTTTTATGGTTCAATTTGTGCCATGGTAATTTCGTTGGTTCTATTAGTTGCGAATGGATTGAACTTCGGAATTGACTTTCAGGGAGGGTCGGTTATACGAACCGAGAGTACTCAACCGGTGAATATCGGTGAATATCGAGATGCTGTCGCGCCATTAGGTCTGGGCGAAATCAAGATTACAGAAGTGTTTGATCCCGCTTTTGCTGCCGACCAGAATGTAACATTGGTTAGAATCAAAGTCCAGGATGGCGATGAAGCGGTCAGTAATGAAACTCTTCAGCTTATCAAAAATGCTTTGAGTGAAATTGATCCTGATATGAAATTCCCCCTAGTTGAAAGTGTGGGGCCAAAAGTATCAGGAGAGCTCATTCAAAAAGCAATAATTGCTGTGATCACAGCAATTACGATTGTGCTTGTTTATATTTGGTTTAGATTCGAATGGCAGTTCTCTCTTGGGGCAGTTGCAGCACTTGTTCACGATATTGTCTTGACTTTAGGTATTTTCAGTTTATTCCAAATCAAATTTGATCTTGCAATCATTGCCGCCCTTTTAACAATAGTCGGTTATTCACTCAATGACACAGTTGTTGTATTTGATCGCGTGAGGGAAAATCTTAAAAAGTATAGAAAGCCTGAATTGATTGAAGTGATTAATCTTTCAATCAACGGAACTTTATCCCGAACGGTTATGACATCGGTCACCACACTGATTGCTTTGATTACTCTGATTATTTTTGGTGGGGATGTTATTCGTGGTTTTGTCTTTGCAATGACATGGGGTGTTATTGTGGGAACGTATTCTTCTGTTTTTGTTGCAAGTTTTATCCTCTTACGCCTTGGCGTAAAAAGGGACTGGACCAAGACAGAAGACGTTGATGCGACTCGTTTTAACACAAAAACTTAAATGTCTACCGAATTTTTAGGGTGGTTGCGTGAGTTAATTACCCCGGTTGACCATGTTTCGCTTATGTGGTTGATTGCCGGTGCCGTTTTTGCGGGAATTATCAGAGGGTTCTCGGGATTCGGCACAGCCATGATTTATCTTCCGTTTGCAGCTTCACAAATATCCCCCATTTGGGCTCTCACTTCCATGGTCATTATGGATTTGATTGGACCGATGACTCTGCTTCCAAAAACCTTGAAAGATACCTATAAACCTGATTTAGCAATGCTCGGTGTGGGGGCTTTGATTGCTTGTCCTTTTGGCGTTTGGCTTCTTGTCCTTCTTGAGCCTGAATTTTTTCGCTATCTTGTATCAATATTGACTTTAATTCTGTTAGTTCTTCTGATTGGTAATCTTCGCTATAAGGGGAAACTGAGTAACGTCGCGATAGTGGGAACTGGGGGATTAGGAGGGTTTCTAAGCGGCATTGCGGGATTACCTGGGCCACCAGTTATTATGCTCTATCTCGCCAGCTCGCTTCCACCCCTTGTTATTCGCGCTAATCTGTTTGTCTACCTCATTATGGCGGATGTTTTACTACTGGTTATTTTTGGTAGCCGTGGCTTTTTAGATGCCGGTGCTATTGGAATTGGTTTAATTGTTGCCGTTCCGTACCTCATAGCTTTATGGGTAGGGACAATGATATTCAATCCAAATAAAGAAAAGCAATATCGAATGGTTGCTTATTTAGTGATCGCTTTTTCAGCGCTCCGTGGGCTTCCCATTTGGTGAATGGTGCCGGTTATCGTTTTGCCGTTCAAAATTTTGATTGTTCATGGGAGCAACTCGTATGTGACTCCTGTAATTTCTTATATCCAACTGCATGAGGAATATTTTGTTCTGCTCCACAATATGGCTTAGTTGAGTAAGGATTTGTCACACCTGAATGCAAAAGATTGCAATTAGCCAATCTAGAGTTAAGTTAAATTATAGTTAGTATCGGATAATAATGACCTAGGATTTTAATTCAATTCTTGGGTTACGACATTCGCAACGCCTTGATTGGCAACTCAAATTTGACTAGGAGATTAACATGACCTTTTCCCTTCCTGATTTACCCTACAACCACGACGCTTTGGCCGCTCACGGGATGTCCAAAGAGACATTAGAGTATCACCATGATCTTCATCATAAGGCCTACGTTGATAATGGAAACAAGCTGATTGCTGGAACAGAGTGGGAAAATCAATCCCTTGAAGACATCATTATTGGGACTTACCAATCAGGTTCTGTTGCCCAAAATGGAATTTTCAATAACGCTTCTCAGCATTGGAATCACAATCAATTTTGGGAAATGATGGGACCAAAAAAAGTTGGATTACCTTCAGAGCTTGACAATGCCGTTAACAGCAGCTTTGGTTCGTTTGCTGAATTCAAAGCAGCTTTTATCGCCGCTGGAGTTGGTCAATTTGGGTCGGGTTGGGTCTGGCTTGTCAAAGACACAGACAACAGTCTTAAAGTTACAAAGACCGAGAATGGTGTTAACCCCTTATGTCATAATCAAATCGCTTTATTGGGATGTGATGTATGGGAGCATTCCTATTATATTGATTTTCGCAATAAGCGTCCGGTTTATCTAGAAAACTTTTTGGATAATCTAGTCAATTGGGAAAACGTTGCCAGCCGCCTGTAGGTTGGCATTCGCCTCAATTTTGTAATCACGCGCCAGCATTATTAAACTATGCTGGAGCGCAGAAAGGGAACACTGGCCATGGTTGTGGCCAGTGTTGTTTGGGGATTTTCAGGTTACTACTTCAAACTTCTTGATCAGGCTTCATTTTTAGAAGTCTTGTCGCACAGGATCTTTTGGTCCTTTATAATTTTTTCCCTTGTATTAATTTTTCGCCAGAAAATCACCCGGCTGTTCACCCTTATTGTCACAGACATTAAAACGGCTATTATCACCCTATTGGGCTGTTTAATGATCTCAATCAACTGGGTTTTGTTTATTTTTGCCGTTCAAAATGGAATGGCGACAGAAGCGAGTTTGGGGTATTTCATTTTTCCATTAGTTGCTGCTTTTGTCGGTTATGCTTTTTTAAATGAACGCTTCACGCTAGTTCAATGGCTTTCAATTTCGATAACCCTAATTGCTGTCGGCATCTTAACTATTGATACCGGTGCGTTACCTTGGATACCACTTTGTATAGCATTATCGTTTTGTGTTTATGGAATAGTCAAACGCAACTTAAAGGTTGACCCCATAGTTTCAGTGACAACTGATGTCATGATTGTCACTCCTTTGGCCATAAGTTTTTTGTGTTATCTCCACTTGGGTATATCCAACGAAGCATCAACTAATCCGCCAGGACTGTTTGGAATCGACCCCTTTTATTCGGTATTGTTTATTGTTTCAGGATTAATCACCGCCGGACCACTTATCTTGCTGTCATATGCCACGAAAAGAATCCCTTACACGGAAGTTGGCTTGATTTCGTATATTAATCCATCTCTTCAGTTTTTGGTTGCAACAATCGTAATCAAAGAAGCCGTATCACTCGGTATGATTATAACGTTCCTATTAATTTGGAGTGCTTTATTACTTTACTCTTTTGAGCAAATACGGTTGGAAAAATCATCTCGCAAGTCAGTCATTACTTCATCCACTGAGCTCACTGAGTGATATAGATTATTAATTATCTCGCCAGCAAACTGGTTTTGAGTTACAGTTTTCAAAAGTTGATCAATGGAATCCCAATAATTGGACACATTCAAAACAATAATTGGCCGATTATGCCAACCTAATTGTTTCCATGTTAGGACTTCAAAAAACTCTTCCAGTGTTCCAATTCCGCCGGGCATGACAACCACGGCATCAGAACAATTGAACATCACACTTTTTCGTTCATGAATGTTGAGAGTTTTAATTGTATAAGTAAGGTTGGTCTCAATTACATCAGGGAACTTACTTGGTACAACGCCAATTACATGCCCACCGTTATTCCGAGCTGAACGGGCTAAAGTTCCCATTAATCCGGATTTTCCGGCACCGAATATTAATCCCCATCCTTCATCAGCGATTTTACCACCTAATTCCTTTGCGGCCGCTGCGTAGCTCTCTTTATTTCCCAAATTTGAACCACAAAAAACACAGATTGTATATTTTGGATTTGATATATTTTGGTTGAGCATTGCCAAATTCCTTTGAAATTCCATTTAAATCGCTACTTGAGATTCAAAATGATTAAAATAAAGTTAAACAAAAAATTTATATTAAGATGACAGCATCAAAAAATTCCCAACGAAAAACTAGAATAGGTATCATTTTACTTATTGTAGCGCTTTTATTACTCATCATTGGCTACTTGATTTTCTCCCAACGTGCGAATGATGAAGACTCCTCTACTCCCATTACGGAACAGACTGAAGCTGACCAAACGGATGAAGCGACAGGGGATTTGTCAGATGAGATTGAACAAGTAGACGATACAGAATCCATAACTGATGACGCAGAAGACGGGTCAACGGGGATTTCGGATGAAGATTCCTCACAAGAGGATGGGCCGATATCAGAACCTGAATCTGATGAAGAAGATTCATCGGATCAAGACGGTGATAGGTCTGACCAAATGGACGCTACAGAATCTGCATCGGATGATGACGAAGACGGAACAACAAGAGTACCAGATGATGATTTGTCACAGGAGGATGAATCGAGACCAGCCCCTGAATTTGATGAAGAAGATTCATCGGACCAAGACGGTGATAGGTCTGACCAAATGGACGCTACAGAATCCATTACTGATGACGTTGAAGACGGAACAGCAAGAGTGCCAGATGATGATTTGTCACAGGGGGATGAATCGAGACCAGCCCCTGAATTTGATGAAGAAGTTTCATCGGGTCAAGACGGTGATAGGTCTGACCAAATGGACGCTACAGAATCTGCATCGGATGATGACGAAGACGGAATAGCAAGGGTGCCAGTTGATGATTTGTCACAGGAGGATGAATCGAGACCAGCCTCTGATTTTGATGAAGAAGTTTCATCGGATCAAGACGGTGATAGGTCTGACCAAATGGACGCTACAGAATCTGCATCGGATGATGACGAAGACGGAACAGCAAGGGTGCCAGATGATGATTTGTCACAAGTGGATGAGTCGAGACCAGCCTCTGAATTTGATGAAGAAGATTCATCGGACCAAGACGGTGATAGGTCTGACCAAATGGACGCTACAGAATCCTCATCGGATGATGACGAAGACGAAACAGAAAGGGTGTCAGATGATGATTTGTCACAGGAGGATGAATCGAGAC
>MPNP01000047.1 GCA_002239085.1 Rhodobacteraceae bacterium bin131
TGTGGTACACGTCGGGTATAAATACTTAGTATAAGACAAAAAGTCGGCAAGGAAATGAATTTGAATTCAACATAAGCTTGATTTTAATCAAACACAAAAATCATTGTAATTTAGAATACTAAGTTACGAGTGCCGGCTCTCTCTTTAAGGATTGAATTTGGTTCAATTACCAGCATTAATCTTACTCAATGGCTGGAAAATCTGCTTAATTCTCCAAGTCATATTATTTCGGCAAGTTTCAATCAAGACATCATTAAATTGTGTTTCTTGCAAGCAAGTTTCGAATATGAACCATGAGTTTATCCCTGATTTGATATTTATCCCCAGTTTAGAAAATCGCCTTCCCACTACCAAAAAAGACATTTTTATGGCCGTTAGCAATGGGTCAATTTATTCTCTTGAGTACTGGAAATCATTTTACTTAAGCAAATAAGCACACTATTCTTCAAGTGGTTTACATCAGAATATAACACGCGTTAAAATGCCTATGTTAATGCTCAAAAATCTTGCCGCAAAAAATACAAATTAAAAAAACTTGCAGAAAGTATTGCGGAAAGTATTGAAATTGTTTAGAATCACTTTGAAAAAAAATTCATTTTGAGTTTTACGATTTTCATTCAAACAGAAGATAGTTGAAATTGATATAAGAGATTAAGATAATGAGCAATAGAGATGAATTGAACCTCGGCTACTCTGAGACAAATAGTGTTTGCAGGTATGTACCCATAAACCAATTTCCACCGCTATCGGATAATAATTGGATGACTCTGGGTAAAGTTCAAAGTGGGGAAATAGATCCTGAAAATCTCTGGCAATTTTGGCTGACCGTAACGGCATTTAATCGGAGTACAAAGGCGACATCCGGAACATTCAAGGTCGGAGTACAAAATGTACGAAGAATATAGGTTGGCACTTGGTGATACAAATGTACCCTTCCCATATGTTGATGACAACATGAATTTCATCTATCCACGGCATCAGTACTATGCTGATACAGACTGCCTTTGGGTTGTCTGGGAGTTTAATCCACTAATTTAGCGAGCTAGTTTCACGCTATGTTACATTCATTAACAAATCAACAGAAAGAGGTAATGATAGGATGATAGAACGTGTGACGCTAAAAAATATCGCGGACGCCGCAGGTGTAGCAGAATCAACGGTGTCACGAGCCCTTGCGGGTAGTGGACAGATTTCAAAGGTGACACGCACCAAAGTTTTAAATATAGCTGATGGTTTGGGTTACAAACCCATTATCCGGAGTCAACATAATACTAACCCTGAAGCACTTGACCGGCGAGGAATCGTAGGGGTGGTTGTTGAAGCATTACACAACTCTTTTTTTCCTTACTTGGTCGACCGACTCCATGACGAACTAGACGATCAAGGGTTTGATATGGTGCTTATTATTGATGAGATTACTCGGGATAGAGCGGGTAAAAAATTACGCCGATTAATTGATGCATTGGAAGGGGTAATTATTACCACCGCAACAATTGAATCCGCCACTGTAGAATTTCTTAAGGAACGCAAGAAACCCACGGTTCTTGCAATACGATCCAATATGAAAGACGATATTACTGTTGTCGAAAGTGATAATTTTGCTGCAGGTAAAGAGGCAATTAGACATCTCGTTTCACTTGGACATAATCGAATCGGATTTCTAATGGGTCCAGAAACCACGTCGACAACGGTCGGTCGTTTAAACGGAGCTAAGTCTGTTTTGAAGGAATCCGGGATTAAATTGGATGAGGGAATGATATTTCATACGGATTTTACACACGAAGGTGGTTACTCTGGCTGTGTTCAACTCTTACGAATGCCTCATCCGCCTTCAGCTTTGTTTTGCGCAAACGATTTAATTGCGATTGGTGCTATGGACGCAGCACAGAAAATGGGTTTGAAGGTTCCGCAAGATGTTTCTTTGATCGGTGTTGATGATATTCCGATGGCCAGTTGGGAAATGATCTCATTAACAACTATTCACCAACCAATCGTTGAAATTGGTAGCATGGTAGTAAAGCTCATTTCTGAAGCAATCAGATCGGGAAAAACAGGCCAAGTAAAGCACTATATTTTTCCAACGAGTTTAGTTGTTCGTTCAACAACAGGCCCCGCTCCAAGTCACCATTATCATTCCGAAGATTTAGTAACAACAAAATAACAAATGGAGGGATTTAAGTTATGAAAACTGTCGGTCATATTTTAGGTCGGGCGCTAAAAGACTATGGCGTTCCCTATATAACGGGTATTCCAGGTCATGGAAACTGGAATCTTCTTGATGCATTCATTGATCCAGGTTCAGATATCCCTGTTGTACAAACGATGCATGAACAAGCTGCTGTACATATTGCTGACGCGCATTTTAGGGTCACGGGCCAACCGATTGCGGCTTGTACCTCAATTGGACCCGGCGCCTCAAATACCATTATGGCGTTGGCTAATGCTTATTGCGACTCAACATCCCTTTTGTTGGTAACAGGAGCATCTTCAACGCATATGCGGGGTCACGGTGTAATGCAGGAACTTGATCGAGAAAACACCCCTGATTTTACTAAAGTAACAGAACATGTTACAAAGCGAAATTTTGATGTGATTACGGCTGATAGCGCTCCTTTTGTATTGCACAGGGCATTTAGTGCGATGTTAACAGGACGACCGGGGCCAGTCCATTTAAACATTCCACTTGATATCCAATCGGCTGAGACGGATATTGCCGTTCAAGACTTATCCAAACGTTTGCCAACGGGTCGCCAACGCGCTGACAGCATCGCAATTGAAAAAGCCATCAAACTTTTACTTGAAGCGGAACGCCCTTGTATTGTCGTTGGGGGCGGAGCAATCACCTCTAATGCGAGTGGACCGTTGAAAAGATTGGTTGAAAGACTTGGGATTCCTGTAGTTTTTACTTGGAACGGAAAAGGTGCTCTTCCGGAAGATCATGCTATGAACGCTGGTACTGTAGGGTGGCCAGGGAGTTTAACTGGGAATACGCTGGCAAGTGAAGCTGATGTTTTGATGTCCCTCGGTTGCAAGTTCACCGATTGGTCAGCTTCATCTTGGCGAAAGGGAGTGAGTTTTTCGATACCAGAAAGTAAATTAATTCACGTTGATATAGACCCACGAGAAATTGGTAAAAACTATCCGGTAGAAGTCGGGATCATTGGTGATATCTCATTGGTCTTAGAAGACATTGACGCGGGAATTTCTGACGCTCAAGCCCGAAAGGCTTATGAACGGCGGTCAGCTCAACATGATAAGCTGTCCAAGCTATGGAGCGAATGGGACCAACTCATGAAGCCTCGACGCTATCACAATAATATCCCGACCACAATGTTGACCACATTACGGGAATTACGAAAAGTGTTACCACGCAATGGAATCGTGACTGTGGGGTCAGGACACCCTCAAAGCTCGACAAAGCAGGATTTCCCCATTTATGAACCTCGCACACACATAACCCCGGGAAGTTATTCGCCAATGGGCTTCGCATTGCCAGCAGCAATTGCGGCAAAGCTTGCCAAACCAGAAATTCCTGTAGTTTGTATCATCGGTGATGGAGATTTTATGATGTGCGTGCAAGAATTGGCAACTTGCGTGGCATACAACGTGCCAGTCGTTTTCTTGGTCCTTAATAATTCGGGATATATCTCAATTCGGGATGGGCAAGATGCATTGATGGGGCGCAACATAATTTCAGAATTTTCGCGACAGGGAAAAAACAATGAACCATATTCAGTCAATTTTCCAAGTTTAGCGAAGTCATTCGGGTTAGATTATGCTGTCAAAGTCGAGCGTGTTGACGAAATCGCTTCAACCATTAAGGTGGCGCTTGATAGCGGTGGCCCAGCTCTTGTGGAAGTACCAATAACACGTGATGTCAGTATTGCGGCGTCTAATGTTGTGGGGTGGTGGGATTTTCCTCTAGTGCCTACAGCACCTCAGGCAGTTATAGATGATTATAACGCTGGTATTGTAGCAGAGCAGCACCAAGGAAGGGATACTTCAGAAATTAACATTGTCAATGCTCAAGGTGCTGTTGGCTAATGGCTGCTTGAGATATAACCATTAATTAAACTAGGATTAGAGGAGTATGACCAATGTGAGATCAGAATAATTTGCACCCTTTATTAACTAACTATTTATTTAATTAATATTTAAGGAGAAACTTAAATGTTTACATCACAAATTAAACTTTCCTTGGCTGTGGTTTTAGCGTTTTTGCCAGGATTTCTCTTCGCACAAGGCTATGACGGTTTACCACGAACATTTTTATGGAATCCGAACTTCAATGAGGTGGTTGACACCGCCGACTTTGCCGGTGAAGCTCCATACACTATTGGCTTTTCCAATGCATCTCAAGGGGATGGTTGGTTAGGTACATTCTACCACTCGGTAGAATATGGTGTATCACAAAACCTCGACAAAATTGGACGATTTATTGTCACAGATGCGAATGGGGATCCAACCAAGCAGATATCGGATATTCAGGATTTGCTTGAGCAAGATACTGATTTACTGTTGGTGAATCCTGCTACTGCTGATGCTCTTGACCCCATCCTTGGTCGCACAATGCGTCAGGGAGTGCCAGTTGTTACAGTAGCGCGGCGAGTAGAAAGCGACACTAGTTTTGTGAGCTTTATAACCGCGTCTGACACAGCATTAGCACGCATGAGCGCAACTTGGATGGCTGAAACGTTGGACGGTTCAGGTCGGGTGGTTCTGCTACCTGGCCTTGCAGGAGCAAGCCCAGCCGAGATGCGATTACAAGCTGCCAAAGAGGTATTTGCTCAGTTTCCAGGTATCGAAATTGTTGATACGCAGTATACTGGCTGGAGTCCAGCAAATGGCAGGCAAATAATGGCCGCAATCATTCAGCGTGAAGGTGCTGATAATATTGATGGAGTGTGGGCAGACTCTGGGTTGCAAGGCTCGGGCTCTGTTGAAGCATTTATCGGTGCCGGCGTGACTGGTGCGGACATACCACCTCATACCGGTGGCGATCTTAATGGTATGTATCAACTTGCACATGAAAATGGATTTCCTTTTGCCGGGATTGATTATACCCCGTCAATAGGTGCCGCCTCTGTGCATCTTGCTGTTGATGTTCTTGAGGGAACCCCGGTTCCCCAACGTCTTGACGTCAATTTCCAAGTGGTGATTTCTCCAGGTGATGAAACACGATCGATATCAGCTGATGTGTTATTACCGGATTATGTGGCAGTTGACCGGCCAGGTGAATTGATCATGGGAAGCGGTATACCAAACTATGATCCGACTAATTTTTCAGTCGAATTACCAAACTAAGCCCAATGCCCAATTGGTTTGGTGGGTATAGATATTGCTCTGAGGAATTAAATTAATTTTTTCAGCAGACAGCTTTGAAATAACCACCAAGCCACTTTTTTATTTTAATTTAACAAAATAACGGTGTTGATTAACTCTTTAACTCTTTGGGGTTTGTACATCAATCTCAACATCTGCACCCAACCCGTTTGCGGTATCATCAAAGAATATATTGAAAAAACCAAGGATATTAAAATCACCTCTATATTTTTAAGGCAGAAGAGCAAAAATCCTTTTGAATTTGGTAAAGTAAATTTATCATGATCAAACTTGAAAATATTACCAAGGAATTTCCAGGCGTCAAATCTCTAAATAATGTCAGCTTTGAAGCTGTTGCTGGCGAAATCCATGCACTGGCTGGTGAAAATGGTGCGGGTAAATCAACTTTAATTAAAACGATAGCAGGTGCCTACATCCCTGAAGAGGGAACTATTTTCTTTGACGGGCAAGAGCGCAACTGGGACAGCCCTCGAGAGGCAAAAGATGCCGGGATCCATATAATATATCAAGAACTCATGCTCTTTGCCGAGTTATCTGTGGCTGAGAATATTTTCGTTGGTGCAACCCCTCCAACCAAGCATAGAATTATTGATTACAAGTCTATGTACTTGAAGGCAAATGAGATTCTCAACAAACTCGGTCATCACTTGGACTCCCGAAAACTAGTGAAGGATCTCAGCATCGCCGACCAACAGATGGTAGAAATTGCTAAGGCTCTTGTTGGAGAGACCAAGCTATTAGTTCTTGATGAGCCAACAGCGGTTATATCGGGGCGAGAAGCGGAGATTCTTTTTGAACGAATTATATCGCTACGAGACCAAGGAGTATGCGTAATTTATATTTCCCATCGATTAGAAGAAATTTTTTCACTTGCCAATCGTGTAACGGTGCTAAAAGATGGGGAATATGTCGCTACCAACCCGATTAAAGAACTGAATAGAGACCGTCTTGTGGCGATGATGGTTGGGCGTGAGTTAAATGGCCTTTTTCCAAAAAAAACAAAGCCCACAATCAGTGATTCCCCAATGTTGGCAGTGCGCGGACTTCAAGCTCCTCCAAAAGTAAAGGATGTTTCGTTTGACCTCTATGGTGGAGAAATTCTCGGACTTTCTGGTTTGATTGGAGCGGGACGTTCTGAAGTCGCTCACGCAGTCTTTGGGTCATTACCTCGGTCAAGCGGTGAGGTTTTACTTGATGGCAAGAATTTAGAATCATCTTCACCGCGTCATTCTATTGATCAAGGGCTTGGATTCCTGACTGAAGACCGAAAGGGTGAAGGCTTGATGCTGTTGCTCAATGTATCTGCTAATATCACAGCCCCGAAACTCAATGAATTTACTGCCATTTGGGGGGTAGATAAAACGAGTGAATATCAGGCCGCAGAAGATGAAATAAAACGACTGCAAATTGCAGTTCCTAGTCCCAATTTTGGGGTAAGCAAGCTTTCTGGTGGAAACCAACAAAAAGTCCTTCTAGGGCGTTGGACAAGAGCTTGTCATAAGGTGCTTATCCTTGATGAGCCGACACGGGGAGTTGATGTTGGCGCCAAGGCAGAAATCTATCAAATAATTCGTCAGCTTGCTGAAAACGGTTTGGCCATTTTGGTAATTTCATCAGAACTGTCTGAAATCGTCGGTTTGTGTACGCGTGTGTTGGTCATGCGAGAAGGAATTATCACTGGTGATGTCAGTGGGGAAGACATCACGGAAGAAACGATCATGAAATTTGCAACGGCAGAAACCGCTACGCCAGAAGCCACCACCCAAGGTGTGTTATAGTGGAAAAGCGCTTTCAAATTGTACGAATTGGCCAATTGGTACGACGTATTCAACTTGATCCGTCATTAATAATCGTAACTACTATACTGTTTGCCGTTGTTGTTACCGGTTTCGTACTCAGCGACCGATTCGGTACAACGCGGAATTTTATGAATGTATTAGAGCAGGCCGCTGGTTTGGGCTTTGCATGCATTGGGCAAGCCCTAGTAGTTATTGTCGGTGGAATTGATTTGTCAATTGGTGCAATGGTTACTGCTTCGACGATATTTTTGACAGCAATTGTAGATCTGCACCCATCATTAATGATCCCAATGATTTTTGGAACCTTATTGTTTGGAACGGTGATTGGCTTTTTAAACGGTTATATTACTCTCAGAACAGGTGTTCATCCTTTGATTGTAACGCTAGGCACCGCATCTATTCTTAATGGTGCGGTATTGATTTATACATTGCAACCCACTGGAAGTGTTCCGTTCTGGTTTGAGGAGTTTGCCTATGGAAGATTATGGGGTTTTCTTCCTATCTCGGGTTTGGTAATGCTCCTATGCTTCGCATTAATTTGGTTTTTCTTGCGTTACACTCAAACTGGGCGGGCGTTTTATGCCGTAGGCGGTAATCCAGAAGCTGCCAGGCTCAGTGGCATTAGATCAAATAGAATAATTCTCATGGCCTATTCCTTTAGCGGCTTTTTTGCAGCCCTGGCCGGAGCTTACTACGTTAGTCGAACTGGAATAGGTGATCCTCGAGTCGGTGACCCGATTACATTGGCTTCAATTACACCGGTTATTATTGGTGGATTAATTCTCGGAGGAGGAAAAGGAAATATTATAGGGGTACTATTGGGTGTTTTTCTGATTTCGCTCCTGAGCAATCTATTAAATTATATGAATATTTCAACATTCATACAATGGGTAATCCAAGGTCTCATCATCATACTTGCTGTCTCAATTTACGTACGTAAGGAAAACAATCTGTGAGCGAGATTTCAATTAACGCAAAGAACGAAGCAGATAAGTTGTTGTTATACTTCCGGGTTTTTGCAGTTCCAATTGCTTTGATTATTCTTATCGCCGTTGCGGCAGCCATACAACCATCGTTTTTGTCGATTAAAAACATTCAGGACATTCTGACCCAAACGGCACCTTTGGCACTGGTTGTATTGGGACAAACCTTTGTCATATTGGTTCGAGGTCTTGACTTGTCAGTGGCGTCTCTTATGGCAAGTATAGCGGTTTTAGCAACGGCTTTTGATGCGGTGTCTAATGCGATGATACCGGTGATTTTTATCACAGCTATTGTTTGCTCTGCTGGTGTAGGTCTCATTAACGGACTGCTTGTCACAAAGCGAAACGTCTCACCGTTTCTTGCTACACTTGCGATGATGATTGTTCTTCAAGGAATCCGTTTTTATTATACCCAAGGTGCTCCATCGGGATCGTTACCTGAGGGATTTCGTGTTCTTGGTACGGGTCGATTCTTTGGTATTCCAGTTAATGTGATGGCCTTTGTATTATGTATTTGTTCTCTTGGCTGGTTACTCCACAAGTCGAGCTTTGGACGTAAAGTGTATATTACCGGTGGAAACCCGAAGTCAGCGAATTTGGTCGGAATTCAAGCTGATCGCGTTATAATAGCCTGCTATGTTATCTGCTCAGTTATGGCAGGTATAGCTGGATTATTTCTAGTTGGTTTTATTGGCACTGTTGATAACTGGGTTGGCCGAGGTTACGAACTTGATTCGATCGTTGCTTGTGTTATTGGAGGTATTGCACTAACAGGTGGAAAAGGAACCATTTGGGGGGCTGCGGCAGGAGCCCTAATCCTCATTCTCATTTTTAATATTGTAATCATACTCGGTTTTCCTGTACAAGCACAAATGATCATTAAAGGAATTATTATTATTCTCGCTGCAGCGCTGTTTGTTAAGTCCATTCGAGACTGATAACCGTTTAATGGAAATAAGAAATAATCGAAATGGGCATCAAAATATGAAACAAGATAAGACAATTTTGGCTATTCACAACGTGGCTCTTTTTTCTAAGTCCTTTAGAAATCAACAAGTGTCAACTGAAATTAGGAGACAGTATTAATGAGTATTCAATACTTGAAGCGCGGGAAGTCGGCAGATCAACGTGCACAAGATGATATCAAAACCAGATCGGTTGTAGAAGAGGCACTGATGGACATTGAAAAACGTGGTGATGTCGCAGTAAGAGAATTAAGTCAGAAATTCGATCATTACTCACCACCGGCATTCCGTCTATCGGACAATGAGATAGAAGCAATTATATCGCAAGTTACTACCCGTGAAATGGCTGACATAAAATTTGCACACGATCAAGTTGTGAAATTTGCTCTTGCTCAGCGTGATTCTATACTTGATATTGAGATTGAGACATTGCCTGGAGTAATTCTAGGTCATCGCAATATTCCTGTACAATCAGTCGGCTGTTATGTGCCCGGTGGTAAGTTCCCCATGGTCGCATCAGCTCATATGTCGGTGGCAACAGCCAAGGTGGCCAAGGTGCCACGAATTATAGCAGCCACACCCCCGTTTAAGGGAGAACCTAATCCTGGCGTCATCGCTGCAATGCAGATGGGTGGAGCCCATGAAATTTATGTTCTTGGCGGTATACAAGCTATAGGTGCTATGGCAATTGGAACAGAAACAATTAGTCCTGTTCATATGCTTGTTGGCCCTGGCAACGCATTTGTTGCCGAAGCCAAACGTCAGCTCTTTGGTCGTGTTGGAATTGATCTTTTTGCAGGTCCGACCGAAACGATGGTGATCGCTGATGAATCAGCGTCAGATGCAGAACTGTGTGCAACTGACCTGCTTGGTCAAGCTGAACATGGGTATAACAGTCCTTGTGTATTACTAACGAACTCAGTGCGGTTGGCTGAGCAATCCATAAAGGAAATAGATAGAATTTTGAGTATCTTGCCAACATTTGAAACAGCTCGTGCGAGCTGGGACAGTTATGGCGAGATAATCGTCTGTGATACGTATGAAGAAATGCTTGACGTAGCAAATGAAATCGCCAGTGAACATGTGCAGGTGATGACTGACCGTGATAATTGGTTTCTTGAGAACTTGCACAGCTATGGTGCATTATTTTTAGGACCTCGTACCAATGTGGCAAACGGCGATAAGGTGATTGGTACAAACCATACTCTACCCACTAAAAAAGCTGGACGCTATACAGGCGGACTTTGGGTCGGAAAGTACATTAAGACTCACAGCTACCAACGCATTGAAACTGATGATGCCGCAACCCTAGTAGGCGAGTATGGTTCCCGACTTTGTATGTTAGAGGGATTTGTTGGTCATGCCGAACAGTGCAATGTGAGACTGAGACGCTACGGTGGAATTAACGTTCCCTACGGTGAAGGGGCACCTTATCGCAAACGAGACGCAATCAGTCAATGATAGTTCGTAAATAAGTTTTCATGCCTGCCGATTCCGCTTTAAGGACAATGGTAAACTGTCAAGGCTTTTATGGTTACGAGAGTAATTCCCTTTTTCTTTGTTTCAATCGCAGACCAGAGGAGAGCCAGATTGAAAGTTACTTGACAAAACCGATGGTTATTGTTACTTGCTAGTGAGTAGAAAAGGAGTATTACAATGCAGGATGTCAATCAAATCTTTAAAGAGCTAATTCAGAAGCAACTGTATCCGGCCAAGATACTAGAGGTGACGGTTGAAGAAAACGAAGACCATGATGGTGACCCTGTCATTGATTTTCGCATCATATTTGAGGCTGAGAACGATCTAATTGATCCAGATAAAGGAGTTGCTTTGCCGCGGATCCTGCATCCAACTATTCGGGAAATATACAAAGGTAAGCATTATGCTTCCTTCTCTTACATGACTCCTGAAGAAGTTGAGTATTATCGCACATTACCTTTTGATTTTTGATATTGCCCATTTGGCAGCTAAAGAAAGCTGCCAAGGAAGGCATCAGCAGGGTGTTCTCAATAGTGCTGTGAGTACGGATAAGTATCCGGTGTTTAATGCGCTTTGGCGAAATCGTACTGATGTCTTAGCTGAACGGATGATACCGACCTTGGCAACATGTTTGTCGACCAACTTGGTGAAGGAATAATAATAGGGATGAAATAAAAGGATTTCCTTATAGCATTCAGAAATATCCCAATAAGTTTAGGAATTTTCAAGATTTACATTATATGTCGGGCAATACTCCCTACCAAAACAATCACGCTCCCTAGCCCAATATATAATTAACACTGATGAAAGAACTATCAATCAGTTGGAAAGAGCAGACTGTAAGAATCGATCAGCATTTCCAGTTTGGATTGTCATGACAAAGCGGGAGAAATTGAGCATATGGTTTAGTATTCCCCCTGCTCTGCCTACGTCTAGTGTATTGTATCCAAGGTTCAATGGACTATATTGTAGTTTTATTTTTCAAATATATTACTAATAAAAAGGTTCTGGACGCATTCTTAAACCCATAGATTTAACTCCAGAAGAGAGGTCCTTTCTCAAGGCCCAGGCCCCGCAAACACCGTCTACCCAAATCAACTTCAGACCGCCACACGGGCGTACTGCATTGTGCCGATGGGCATCGCAACGCCGACATTACCGTTGAACTGGATTTCTGTGATAAAACGGTTGGCAAGTAGCGCCGCCGCTTTATCGCGGGCGGGATTGATGGTTTGGATAACCATGACCTGGGTGACAGACCGCAGGCGATTTCCGATGACAAGGTTACCGCAGTCATCAAGGCAATCTTGGAAAGCAAGCCCAAAGGGGCCAACCATTGGCCCTTGCGAAACATGGCTAAACATAATGGTCTGTCGCATACCACAATCCGCCGGTCTAGAAGGCTTTTGGGTTGCAGCCGCACCGGTCGGAAACCGTCAAACTATCAAGCGACCCCAAAGTGTTGAAAAGGTTCAGGACATAGTGGATCTCTATATGGCACCACCGGACTACGCTTTGGTGCTGAGTGTTGATACAATAAAATCCAGATACAAGCTCTGTACTGCGCCCAACCTGTATGACACATGGTATTAGGTGTGAGTGAGCGCATGACGATAAGCGGCATGGAACCACCTCCTTGTTCGCTATTCTGCATACGGCGACCGGTCGGGTCTTGTGTAAGTGTTATGCCCAACCGGCATAGAGCTAGTGAGTTTCTGGCTTTCCTCAAGGGTGTTGAGGGTCATGTTCCCCGGACCTTGATGTGCATCTCATTATGGACAACGATACCACGCACAAGTGCCGAGGAGGTCAGAAAGTGGCTGGCTCAACGGACACACAGGTATGTTCATTGTACACCGACTTCATCCTCATGGATTAACCACATTGAGCGCTGGTTTGCTGAGTTGACAAGAAAACAGTTGAAACGCGGGGTGTATCGTTCAGTTGCCGCTCTAGAAAAGGATATTATGGAATGTATTGCAGCTCATAATGGTCATCCCAAACCGTAAAATGAACCAAATCAGCCGATGATATTCTGGCTTCGGTCAAACGGTACTGCTTAAAAGTAAATGGAACATCATAATCTAACGAACTTAAAACCACCACACTAGTATCTCAACACCTTAGAAGTGATGTAATTAATTTGCATTATTCTTTGTCATTCTGTAAACAGTCAACACCAATTAATTTAGAGCAGCATTTCTTCCTAGTATCTCGCCTTTACCCATCAATTCAATGAAGGCGTGATACTAGATTGAAAATTTCTTGAAAAAATCGATGATGGTAATTAGATACAGATGAATAAAAATTTTATAGTACCGTGCAAATTATCAAGAAACCTTTCAAAGACCTAATTCAGGCCCGGCCAAGATAATTGAGGTGAATTCTGACCAATGATTATGATGGCAATCCTGTCATTATTTTCGGGTGAATATTTGAGGATGAAAACGATCACAATTGTCCAAAAAACACTTGGATAACCGCGATACCTGCATCAAACTTTCCGGCAGGTATACAAAGAGGTAAGCATTTTCCACTTTTATGACTCTAGGAGGAGCCTAGCATGCGAACGCAACACTTGATTGATATTGCCAATTTGATGGCAAAGGAAGGCCCCGGCAGACTAGTCTCAATAGGGCTGTGAGTACTGCGTACTATGCGATGTTTCATGCACTTTGCCGTAATTGTGCTGATACCTTAGTTGGAACGGCTGGTACCAACCGAAGCATAGGGGCTTGGCAACAGGCCTATCGATCAGTTGAGCACAATTATGCGAAGAATCAATGTGCCAGAGATGAAATAAAAAAATTCCCTTCTGACATACAGGATTTCGCTAAAAATTTTGTAAATATTCAACGTTTACGACATTTAGCGGATTATGACCCCCAGTATAGTATTTCCCGTTCCCAATACCCAGCTAGAAATTATCTATGCACAAAAAGCTATCAATAAATTGCAAGGGACAGACCGCAAGGACCGATTAGCATTTGCTGTTTGGACAGCCATGAAAAAACGGGTGTAAATTAGCATCAGGTTTGCTATGCCTCAATTGCTATTGTGCGTCAATCAAGTTAAGAAGAGGTCAATATCAAAACTGAAATTCCGTTTCACCTAAACAGCCATAAGGGCATGTCTATTGAAAAAATTAGCTGGAATGACTGTGGTTACGACTCTCTTGTTGCAACTTCATAAATTGTTGTTGAATGATTTATTCAGGTTGGACTATGAATTCGGATAATATATGTAGGATTGTCATTAGACTAACAAGCTTAAATTCAACGGAAGGGTTACTTATGGGACAGTTTTGGAAGCTCAATATATTGAGAATATTAGTTACTTTATTGGGACTGACCATACCCGTGACCGCTTTATCTCAAGATAAAGCAGTTGCGATTTTTGCCGGTGGGTGTTTCTGGTGCGTCGAAAAAGATTTTGATTCGGTTGAAGGCGTATTAAAAACAGTATCAGGATTTACAGGAGGCGATACCGCGGCTGACTATAAGGAGGTTACCTCTGGGCAAACGGGCCATTACGAAGCAGTTTGGATTGATTATGACCCCGCTATTGTTTCCTACGATGAACTAGTTCATAAGTTTTGGCGAAGTGTGGACCCAACTGACCCTGGTGGACAGTTTTGTGATCGAGGAAAACAATACCGTACGGCGATTTTTGCTGATAATGATGAGCAACGTAACATTGCCATTGAGTCCCGAGAAATGGCTCAGAAAGAATTAGGGCAGGATATTGTGACCGAAATTCTTGATGCGCAAAAGTTTTACCCCGCTAGTGATTATCACCAAAACTACTATCAGCAAGATACGATTATTCTCACTCGGTTTGGCCCCTTGTCCAAAGCCAAAGCATACAAGCGATACCGTCAAGCGTGTGGACGTGATGCGAGGGTTAAAGAGTTGTGGGGAAACAGAGCAGCATTTGCTATGTAAGCTAACGACGCTTTGTTTACAGAAGCGCTATCAGTACCGTTCGTTTAAATTCGTTCGCTATCTGCTTTTTCTAAAGCGATACGACTAAGTATCGAAGCAGATAGAGACCAAAAATTAATACAATCGGAGATAAATCAATCATCCCAATCGGGGGAAGAATCTCTCTGATTTTGCTGTAAATGGGTTCAAGGATCCGGTCTAAAGAATCCCAAATCACGCGAACAAACTCATGCGAGGGATTCAAAACCTGCATCGAAATCAACCAACTCATCAAGACATGAATGATTACCACCCAACTGATAATATTCAGAGCAAAATCAAATATGGAAATAAATGCTGTCATTGCCTTCGCCATAGATTAAAATCTAGATTTAAATTTGGGTTTTTCTCAAAATTATCAAGGTATAAGATTTGGAGTTTCTGTTTTATCCCGAATCCTTCTCCTCTAAACAAGGTGAAAATAAGATAAAATCAGACTTAGGTCGACGGGTGAAACTCTATGACTCCGTCTCGATTTAGATCCATTCTATCAATGTTCTAAAGTGGGAAATAAATGACGACTATAAATAAGCGTATTTGGGGATGGATGTTCTTTGATTGGGCAAGCCAGCCATTCAGCACTTTGCTTATTACATTCATTTTTGCACCATATTTTATCTCTGGGGTAATGAGTGATAGTGTCTTAGCACAAGAATACTGGGGATGGATGATGGCCATTTCGGGAGCTATATTAGCCATATCCGCACCAATATTGGGAATCATTGTTGATAATCATTCAACAAAGAATCCGTTCATGGTTGTTTTCTCAGCCTGTATTATAGTTGGTTCTTTATTTTTATGGACAGCGGAACCAAACGCCAACCATATATTTTGGATTCTTGCGTTTTTTGGTTTAGCTCTTGTCGGGGTAGAGTTTGCAACAATTATAACGAACTCAATGTTGCCGAACCTCGGGTTGATAAAAGATGTAGGCCGGATTTCTGGTTCGGGTTGGGCTTTCGGTTATATCGGGGGCATAATTGCCTTAGCAATCATGTTGTTATTATTTGCCGAAAGTGAGACAGGAAGAACACTCATCAATATAGAGCCGCTTTTTGGCTTAAATCCTGAAGAAAGAGAAGGGACTCGCTTTGTCGGGCCGTTTTGTGCCTTGTGGTATACAATATTTATTATTCCATTTTTTTTGTGGACTAAAGCAGATGATAAGGAAGGGATTAAAAACAAAGCTAAACACGCAAAAATGGGAATAAAAACCCCAATGTGGAAATTGTTCAAAAATGATTTAGGAACTTTATACACTCTCTTTACCAGTCTTGGAAGTCAAAGAAGCTTGGCGGCTTACCTTCTATCCTCAATGTTTTATCGAGATGCCTTAGCGGGTATTTTTGCTTTCGGAGGTATTTATGCCGCAGGAGTTTTAGGCTGGTCTGTGACCCAGCTTGGCCTTTTTGGAATTTTAGCGCTGGTATTTGGGGCAATTGCTGCGTGGGTCGGGGGTTACTTTGATTCCCGTGTCGGTCCAAAAGCGGTTATAGCTGTTTCAATCGGCGTTTTAGTGTTGGTTTGTTTTATCATTATTTCTACCTCTTTAGAAGAGGTATTGTTCATTCCAATTGCAGAAGGATCACCACTACCCCATGTTGTATTTTGGATCTGTGGATGTATGATTGGAGCCTCAGGGGGGTCGTTACAATCATCCTCGCGTACGATGATGGTATTACAAGCTCGTGGAGAACGCTATACAGAAGCGTTTGGACTCTATGCTTTGGCGGGTAAAGCCACTTCATTCTTAGCACCATTTTTGATTGCACTCGCAACAAGCTATACTGGTGACCAGAGGCTAGGGATATCGCCGGTAATTTTTCTTGCATTAATCGGATTGATATTGTTAATATGGGTTAATAAAAACGGAGACAAAGAATAGGTATCGAGTAGAACAATGTCCAAACATGTAATTTTCATAGCAATCGGTTGGTTTATTGCCATAATGTATCCCTTGAGTAGCGGTGCTGATGAACCGAAAGCGAGTCATCTTTTTAGCCAAAAAATTAAAGGTTCCTTACAAGAGACTTCAGCGGTTGGAAGCTATGCTTGGGGCTGTTTAGCCGGGGGTACTAAACTCACCGAGAGTGGCCCGACTTGGCAAGCAATGCGCTTAAGTCGAAACCGTAATTGGGGCCATCCAGCACTAATTGAGTTTATTATTGATTTAAGTGAGAGAGCCAAAGAACTCGGATGGTTAGGTCTATACGTTGGTGACCTCTCGCAGCCAAGAGGCGGTCCCACTCCAACCGGGCATCGGTCCCACCAGATCGGACTAGATGTTGACATGTGGATGCTCCCGCCAGAGCGTCTCAATTTGACCGTGCAAGAACGCGAAGATATCAGCTCAATTTCGATTCGTACACACGATCAAAAAAGCGTAAATGATAACTGGACCAATATCCATATGAATCTGTTGAAAGCCGCCGCTGAAGATCCGCGTGTAGATCGCATTTTTGTCGCCGCTGCAGCAAAATTAGAAATGTGCGAAAAAGCCGGGAATGATCGCGATTGGCTTCAAAAAATTCGCCCTTTATCAGGGCATAATTATCATTTCCATGTTCGCCTGAAGTGTCCAGATGATGGCTCTACTGAATGTTTGACGCAAAGTCCAACCGTGGCCGAATTATCTAAAGGAGGCGACGGTTGTGATGAAACGCTTGAATGGTGGGTTACCGATTATTTGGAACTCCTTAAACGGCCACCTGACCCAGATGCTCCCAAGCGAACGCACCCGAGAGACTATGTGATGTCGCAATTACCTGAGCAATGCCAAAAGGTTCTTAATGCTCCCGATTCATAGGCGAATCGAGTGATAATTTTAAAAGCAAGTTGCACTGGAAATACTGACTGGCTAATTATCAATCAGTGGGTCAGTTATTGAACCCGATTCGTTTGAAGCTATTTCTTGCATTTATAAGCCGTCAGTGTCAACGCAATTGAGTGCTAAAAAGGAATCCAAATTAATCATGAGTATGAATGCATTAGAATCCAGTATTGAAGAGGCTTGGAAAAATAGGGACTCTATTACTCCACAAACGCACGGAGCAACCCGAAAAGCGATTGAAGAGACACTTTTAGCTCTTGACAGTGGAACGATTAGAGTAGCCAACCGTAACGCCAAAGGTGATTGGGTTGTCAACCAATGGGCTAAAAAAGCAGTTCTATTGGGATTTAGGCTACAAGAAATGGAATCACAAGAAGGCGGCCCTCAGAATTCTACTTGGTGGGATAAAGTTGATTCTAAATTCAAAGGATGGACTGAAATTGAATGGAAAAAGGCAGGTTTCAGGGCTGTGCCCAACTGTATTGTTCGCAAATCAGCCTACATCGCGCCAGGTGTAGTTCTCATGCCCTCCTTTGTTAATCTTGGGGCATTTGTGGATAGCGGAACAATGGTTGATACATGGGCAACCGTAGGCTCGTGCGCCCAAATTGGAAAAAATGTTCACCTATCAGGTGGAGCCGGTATTGGTGGAGTTCTTGAACCCATGCAGGCTGGACCAACAATCATTGAAGACAACTGCTTTATTGGGGCTCGTTCTGAAATCGTAGAGGGTGTGATTGTTCGCGAGGGGGCAGTGATTGGTATGGGGGTTTATATCGGTCAATCAACAAAAATCTTTGATCGCGAAACTGGTGCAATATTTTTTGGGGAAATACCGCCCTATTCAGTCGTTGTTTCTGGTTCATTACCGTCCCAAAATAACGTCAATTTATATTGTGCAGTCATTGTCAAAAAAGTGGATTCTCAAACGCGCAGTAAGACTTCAATAAACGACTTACTTCGCGATTAATCTGAAGTTCTTGGTATCGGCGGTGCGTCATGGTTGAATCTCATTCCCAATCAATCAGTGTGTGTACACCAATAGGTCATCGTCATGATACCAATACAATCAAGGGGGTGTAGAAAAATTTTGGGCATAAATATTTGAGGTCAATTGAGGGTATGAAAAACCGGAAAAAATATTCAGTCAGAGACCAAATTGAATACTTTCACTTTCTAATTAGGCTAATCAAAATGGAAGTTGAATACATCAGTCAAATATTTTGTTGATTGTTGTTATCTTTCTTGACTTCAGGGCACCTCTATAAAATCCCAAAA
>MPNP01000048.1 GCA_002239085.1 Rhodobacteraceae bacterium bin131
CATGGCTGACACGGATTTCATCATGGCCATATTCTTTGGCCAATTCGGCCACAACACGCATTTGGTTAGCAGTCGCATCGCCTGGGGTCCCGCCTACGGGTTTTAAAGAAATTGATACGATGCCATAAGAAGGTAATTTATGTCGGGCAACATTAGTCCGTACCCAGTTCCTGAATTCGCGATCATGAGCCACTCTTGACACATAATCATTCACCGATAGCTTCATAAAATCAGGTGCTTTAAAGTCCCTTTTCAAGGCGTTCAGCAATTGTTGATTGATTCCGGGAAACTCCCTTTTACGGGCTTCAAACTCTTTTTCAATCCAGTTTTGAAGTTCCTCCAATCCAGTTTCATGAACAAGGATTTTTATTCGAGCCTTGTATTTATTATCACGACGGCCGCTTAAATTATATACCCTCAGAATGGCCTCAATGTAGGGTAAAAGATCGTCTTTGGGCAGAAATTCTCGGACGATTTTACCGATCATGGGTGTACGTCCTAGCCCACCACCGATCAATACTTCGTAACCGACTTCACCTTGGTCATTTCTAAGAGTCCGCAATCCAATATCATGGGCTCTGGTGACTGCTCGATCATGCTCAGATCCAGAAACGGCAATTTTGAACTTGCGAGGCAGATACTGAAACTCTGGATGGTCAGTTGACCACTGGCGGAGGAGTTCTGCTGTTATTCGAGCGTCTTCTACTTCATCTGCGGCCGCCCCTGAAAAGTGATCAGCAGTGACATTACGGATACAATTACCGGAGGTTTGGATCGCATGCATTGAAACATCGGCTAGGGCATCAAGAATTTCGGGAACATCTTTCAACTTAGGCCAGTTGAATTGGATATTCTGGCGCGTGGTAAAATGGCCATAGCCTTTATCCCATCGTTCAGCAATCATTGCCAATTGTTTCATTTGGTGGCTGTTGAGTGTTCCATAGGGAATCGCAACCCGCAGCATGTAGGCATGCAGTTGTAAATACAGTCCGTTCTTAAGTCTGAGAGGCTTAAATTCTTCTTCGGTCAAAGCTCCAGAAAGCCGTCGTTCAACTTGGTCACGAAATTCTTTTACCCGTGTGCGAACAAACAATTCGTCAAATTCATTATATCTGTACATCGATTATTCCGCTTGTTTCCCGTGAAAATAATTTGATGGTCCCTTAGTGCGGAAACGCTCTCGAAAATGAACAGGTTCAGGTGTTCCATCTTCACGCATTACCGCATCGGCTAAGTACGCACCGACATGAATATTTCTTTGCTGATCAGCTATTTTCAGTCGTGTTTCAGCGACCTCGGGGTTGGTGAACAATTCCGCCTTAGTAAAATTGCGTACCCACTCTCCCGTGGGAGACAAATAGATTACATCTCCCTCTAGCAGGTGATTTGAAGTGATCACTTTAGGTGTAAAAGGTCGGGGCATCAGACGTTCTCCCATATCTTTTTGGGATTAATCTCAATAGGCAAAATTTTTTCCTGATTAAGCGCACGAGTATGGTCGGCAAAGGGCGATATTTGGTTATGCGTACTTTTGTGCAAAAGTGTTTTTTGGTGCCGCTTTTTAATCGTTTGATCCCCAACGGAGTGTATCTCAACCTCAGTCCCAGAGGGTAAAGTGATTATTTGCTTTGAACTGAGTTGTATTCCACTCAATTCGTTTAGGCTATCTTGCATAGGTGATAGGTTAGATCCAATCATGATAACGGATTGCCCCGGTTGGGCTTCTTGGAGGTGTTGCCTGATTATTTCAATCGTGGATAAGCTTTGATGTTGGGCATATTGGTCCAGATTAACAATGTCAGCCTCTCTTCTAGCGATTTCCATAATTGCCTTGGGTACTGGGTCGGCAACCAGAACGACATCAGCATTCTCAATCAAGCTTCGAGCTTTGCGTGATAAGCCAACTAAAGATCCTTGACCACATTCAACGAGTGTAAATCTAACGATTTGTTTTGACCGAGTTAGAACTTCACCAATTGAGGTTTCAACTTCATATTTGATTTCTTCTGGCGACGATGGTTTCAGTTCAGAGTTAAAGATTTTACTAAAGAAGTTAGCCCACATGTGCCGTACGTCATTAGCGGGCAGTACTTTGGCGACTTGGGATCTAAATGTGGCACTGAATGCGGCAATAAATCCCAAGTCGCTTGGGAGTAAGTCCTCAACTTGCGATTTAATTTTCCGAGCTAGAACCGGTGCTGTTCCTTCTGTTCCTATCGCCACGGTTACAGGATCTCTGTCAACGATGGCGGGGGTGATGAATTCACTGAGAGCGAGATTATCGACAATATTTACAAGGACGCCATTGTCCTGACCCATTTCAAGGACTTTCTGATCCAATTCATGGCAGTTATTAGCTCCATAGACCAGTGTGGCATCGGCGATATCTGATTCTTTAAGACGCCGATTTGTATAGAAGATTTCACCCGTATTTTGCCAATGCAGAACATCCGGATGAGGGTTAGTTCCAAACACCTTAATTGTGGCTTGCGTCTTGAGGAGCAATCTGATTTTAGGTACTGCCGTTGGGCCAGCACCTGAGACGACAACTGTCTTGCCAACTAAATTCACGAAAATGGGAAAGTGCCGCATGCGATATTTCCTTCATTGTTTTCAAATTATCAACTTGGGAAATAAAATAGGAAATTATTTTAAATATTACAATAGCAAATACAATAAACAGAAAATAATCCTTAATAAAAATTTTTATCATCAAAAATTCCTGAATACTTAATCGTATTAAATGTATTCTAATGCGATGCGGGGAAAAGGCGGAATTGAGTCATAGTCAGTTCTGAGCATGGGGGAATTGGAAATGCATACGAAAGGGTAAGGGTAAACCCACAACCGAGCATAAACAGTGACGCTAATGTTGATGAGGCTGATGGTTTGCGGTTAAAAGTGAGCGCTTTTTAATCATGTTTTCAAGACGTATTCTTGAAGCGGGAAGTTTAGGTTGATTATCATACGGATGATAACCTCTTTTCAAGAAAAACCCTGTGGTTTGAAGACCTTGCGCTATTTCTACCAAAGATCCTTTTTTTCCGGTTAACATGCAGTTGGGTAAGGGTAAAAGTTTAGGTCCCCATTGACCTGCACCCGCCCGACTCACCGCACTCCCTGATTTTGGTGAGATATAAATCAAATCTTCTTGGTGATTGGTGACAGCACATTGACCAAGATCAAGACCTAACCCAATCTCTTGGAGCAAGAAGACTTCCCATAACAAATAATCAATTAACCACTCATTATCAGCATTGATTCGATTGAGGACTTTGGCTGTACGTCGATATAATTCATGATGCGGATCAAACTGGGGAAGCAGACTATCAAGCAAATCACAGATGGCACTGAGGGCATTGAGAGCCAGAGGGCCGGCATACGAAATATGCGTTCGCGCCTCAAGCAGCTCAATGGTGAAGGTTCCTAATAATTCATATAAACGGGAACGCCAAGAAATTCGTAGGTGATTGCCAGGATTGAGTGTGGAGTACATCCGGCGAGATCGGGCATTCCAAACCATCCCTGCCCGCTTACCATGATTCTCAGTCATCACATGGACAATAGCCGCATTTTCTCCATAGGGGCGGGACGAAAGAAAAAAACCTGTATCTTGCCAATCCATTAGGTTTACATGTTTCTATTGCGCACCGGCTAATTGTGACGGCTTAATCCTTTGGGAACTCTAACCCCAAAGCAGCGTATCTTGGCGATTCATTCATCCAGTTCTGGCGTACTTTAACTTGCAAGAAAAGGTGAACATTGTGGCCCAGAAGTTGCTTGATTTCTTGTTTGGCTTCAATGCCAACGCGTTTGATACACTCCCCCTTTTTACCGATGATCATCTGTTTATGACTCTGCTTGGAAACAATAATATTTTGATCAATGCGAACTTCATGCGATTTGAGGTTTTGCCACCTTTCGGTTTCTACGGTCAAGGTGTAGGGAATTTCTTGATGGAGATGCAACAGAAGCTTCTCTCGCGTAATTTCACAGGCCAGACTTTGCACTGATTTATCAGAAAATTGATCGGCCGGAAAATGCCATTCACCAAGTGGTATTTGAGTTGCATACCATTGAAATAAATCTTGTAGCCCGCTACCGTGCTTAGCCGACACCATGAAGACTTTATCAAAATCAAACATTTGCGTGAGAGTATTAGTAATACCAAGGAGCTCTTCTCGGTGTACAAGGTCAATCTTATTGATCACAAGAGCCTTAGGAGCTACAGAGGAATCAATTGTATTGAGGTGCTGAAGTATCTGATTGATTTGATTGCGCTTGACGGATTTTGGTTGAACCATCACGGTAATAATGTCGGCACCATGAATACTGCTCCAAGCTGATTTCACCATGGCCTTGTCTAACCGCTTTTTTGTTTCAAAGATTCCCGGTGTATCAATGAAAGCCATTTGTGCTATACCATTTATTGCCAATCCAATCATGTTTGACCGGGTGGTTTGTGCCTTATGGGTTACTATGGCAAGTTTAGTTCCGACAAGTGAATTAACAAGGGTGGATTTCCCTACATTGGGTTCGCCTATAATGGCAATAAATCCAAATCGCCGTTCAATCATTTTCATTTTCTAATTGTTGAAGTAGCAATAGAGCCGCCTGTCGTTCGGCCTCTTTTTTTGATTTCCCAGTGCCGATGGCCGATTCCCCTGAATGTGACCGAACTTCAATTTTAAATTCTGGTGCATGTGCCGGGCCAATTTTTTCAAGAAGTGTATATTGAGGCAGGTCCAATCTTCTTGAATGTAAAAGTTCTTGTAATTCACTTTTGGGGACTGTAGCATCTTCAAGTTCAATATTGAGATGATTTTGCCAAAGGGAGATCACAATTTTTTCAGTTATCTCGAAACCACCATCAAGGTAAATTGCAGCAATGACGGCTTCCATTGCATCGGCAAGTACGGATGTTCGGTTCCTTGTCCCGCTAAAACGAGCGCCATCACCAATGATTAATACCTTGCCTAATTCAATTGTTAGGGCAACCTCAGAGCAAGAATCACCTGACACAACTTTGTTTAAGCGTGTCGCTAGTTCGCCGACTTGTGCATCGGGAAACATGCGCATGAGGTAATTGACGATGCATAAAGCGAGAACACGGTCACCAAGAAACTCAAGGCGTTGATAGTTGTCCACGTGATCTTGTTTACATGAACTGTGAGTGAGGGCATTCTTCAGCAAATCCTTGTTGTTGAAGACATAACCGAGCCTTTGTTCAAATTTGAAAAGTTGCTTTGATAGCTTCACTAGATTGCTTTAAAAAATCTGTCACCGCGCCAAGTCCAGAAAAAGAATAGCGAGGAACCAGCAGAAGAAAATACAACGCGGTCTGCCCGACCAATCAGATTCTCAAAGGGGACTGTTCCGACTCCCCCGCGCACCTGTGACACTCGGCTGTCAAGGCTATTATCACGATTATCCCCCATAAAAAAGTATTCCCCTTCAGGCACAGTAAATTCAGGGAAATTTGTCGAGGTTATATCTTGGATCGCAAGAGTCGTATATGAGTCAGAGTCAGGTGGGGTTTCCAAATATCTCGTTTTCATACAATTAGTTCCATCTTTTTTGGTACATCGTGGTATTGAACCCATTCCGCCTTGAGGGGCAAACAGCTCGGTAAATTCGCCATTGGGAACGACCTCAAAACTTTCCCATCCATTCTCTTTTTTTATCTGAATAACTCCATTACGAATGCGAATTGTCTCTCCGGGCAGAGCGATCAAACGCTTGATGTAATCTTCACCTCGAGTGGGATGCCGAAACACAACGACATCGCCTCGTTCTGGTTCTGAACCAAAAAGCCGTCCCGGAATAGGACATATTGCCCAAGGGCATGAATATTTTGAGTATCCATAAGCCATTTTATTCACAAACAAAAAATCGCCGACTAACAGATTTTCCTTCATTGAACCGGATGGAATAAAGAAAGGCTGGAAGAAAAGAGACCGAAAAATGCCGGCAATAATCAATGCATAGATTATGGTTTTTACATTGTCAATAATAACGGCTTTCATAGTTCATACCAATGCAAGTTGATTGTTTGAGAGGAAATCTAACAATGTGTTGTAAGTAATAAAGCAAGTCAAAATTGTAATACGCATTAACAATAAGTCAGCCATTTTCGGTCATTATTGATTGCTTCATAACCCATCAGGACTTTTGCAAAATATAGATCATGGAGCCAAGGTTTAGACTAACCATGTGGTCGCCATAGTCCTTATATCTGATAGTTAACTCACCAGAAAGCAAATATTTTTCTATTCTTTTTTCATAGCTGGGATTCTCAAGTGTATGGTCATTGAATGAAATGACTATCAATCCCTTTGCAGGCAATGTGTCAACAATGTGTTCCATAAGGCTTAAGGGAGCGGCACCTGCACCAATAACCCCGACCGCTGCAATAACTTCAAATTGGGATGCATAGGGTGGAAGTGGATTTTTGATAGTGCCGAGTTCAACCAGCTTGTAAATTTTTTTCTGGGTGGCAACTTGGATCATAGCCGGATTGATATCGACACCGGTTATATTGACAAATCCCGCCTTTCTGAACGCTTGACCGGAAACCCCGGTTCCACAACCAACATCCAATACATTGACATTAAGGTCGTCAACAACAGAAAGTAGTGCTTCAGCGCATCTCTTGGGAGTAACGTAGCCATTGGAAATGACATCCTGATCATACCTTTGTGCCCAATCAGAGTACAAATTGAATTGCTCATCAGCGGTTGAGACATTGTAGACTTCGTTAAAAAAATTTCGATTTTTTGAAAAGACCATCATTCCGATTTTAGTTTATGTGTCCAATGCAAAAAGTCCCTAAGGAAATAAACCGGTTAATTTTTACGAACAGATGTATCGGGAATGCGTCATGCATCAATTGTTACCTGGGCTATTGCCGATGGATGATCATCGGACATAGTCAGATGAATTTTTGACTGATACCCCTTGGGAGTCAGATTTTTTAGGTGCTGCAAGGCACCACCATGAAGGACAATGAAAGGCAAACCTCCTTTATGAGAGTGTATCTCAATGTCGCGCCAGAATACACCTTTGCGCAAACCTGTTCCAAGCGCTTTTGAACAGGCTTCTTTAGCCGCCCAACGTTTAGCAAAATAACCAAACTTATCCGCAATTTGGTTGCCAATCAATAACTCATGAGGAGTGTAAATGCGGTCAAGGAAACGATTTTCATGGCGGATAATGACTCTTTGGATACGATTAATGTTAACAATGTCAATCCCGATTCCGATGATCACAACGCTGCCCCAATAACTTGATGATCACTGCTGTCTGATCGCAATACACATCTGCTTTACAGCTGCGTCTAAACCAATAAAAATGGCCTCTCCAATTAAAAAATGCCCGATGTTCAACTCCTTAATGTGCTCAATTTGAGCCATAATTCGGGTCGTCTTGTAATTGAGTCCATGACCGGCATGTACCTCCATACCGAGCTGAGTCGCTTGCTCGGCTGCCTGAGTGATTTTTTTAAGTTCGCTGGCAACGTCACCTTGATTATCATTGAAAGCATGACAATAAGGCCCTGTATGAACTTCAATGACATCGGCACCAGCTTGAGCGGCCGCCGCAATTTGCTCAGGTGCTGTTCCTACAAATAACGATACCCGACACCCAGCATTTTGGAGGGGCTTGATATATTCTTTTAGCTTAGTCAATTGTCCTAATACGTCAAGACCCGACTCGGTTGTAACTTCTTGGCGTCTCTCAGGGACAATACAAATAGCTTTTGGCGTATATTTGAGGGCAATGGAAAGCATTTCTTCTGTCGCAGCCATTTCTAGATTCAACGGAATCGATAGAGATTCTTTCAGGCGTACGATATCCCGGTCACGAATATGGCGACGATCTTCTCGAAGATGTGCCGTGATGCCATCAGCGCCAGCTTTTTCAGCAATCTTTGCCGCTTGTACTGGATCAGGATAATCACCCCCTCGAGCATTCCTCACAGTCGCCACATGGTCAACATTCACTCCTAATCGCAGTGCTTTTGAATCTCTGCACCCACCCTGCATTATTGCGTAACTCCTATTTCATCCTGGAAATAAATAATCCCCCTATCTACGGGGTGTCAGAAGTTCTGACGTGTCCTTTCTGTATTCACTTGTCTTGCGATGTCGTTCAATCGATATAACAGGTTCCAAAATGCTGGCATTATGCATGACCCCGTATAAGTGAGAGGCATTATTGACAAGGATGTTAATAATATAGTGAAGGGAGTCTGGTGTCTCGAGCTGGCAAGTCATACCATTGATTTTTGCATTGCGGAGTAAAATAGCTTCACACAATTCTCCTAAGGTACCTGGTCGATTAAACAACTCAACTTTAAACAGTGTATTGTGAATGCATGGTTGCGATGCCAATGACCACCTGAGATCAACCCAGTTATCTTCGTCAACTAAGTGACCGAGTTCATCGCAATCGCTCATGTGGACGACAACCGTTTTCCTATCGGATTGAAACCCAATAATGCGGTCTCCTGGAACAGGGTAACAGCATGGAGCGATTTGCAAGCGGGCACCCTTCGGCAGTCCCGTTATGCTTTCAATGGAATTCAATTCAAGATTAGGTGCGGGGATTGGTGAGTCAGGGTAAAGAAGAGCAAAAATGTCTTCAGGTTTAACAACTCTTGACCCAATTTGTCGAAGCAAATCGTCACTACTTTTGTAATTGAGCAATTCGGCTGCCGTACGAATTGCCTTGTTGTTGAGTTTTTTATTATGCCTTTCAAAGGTGATTTGCAGGAATTTTTTCCCTTCTTCTTTGGTTCGCTTAAATTGTAGTGAATCTTCAAGTATAACTAAATAGGAAATGCCTTTATGAGTGTTGGCGCTTTTCTTTTTATTGTCATCAAAAAAGGGTTCTGCAGAGGTGATGATATTGATGACTTGGCCATTGCTTACGGGACTCGAAAGGGGGGCTATGCGACCATCAACAGTGGCACTGATGGCTCGATTGCCCAAATCCTGATTAAGCTCATAGGCAAAGTCAAGTATAGTTGAATTTTCTGGAAGCCAGACGAGATCGTTAGATGGCGTATAGCAAAAGACACTGAGTGTCTTGAACTCTTCTCGCAAGCGATTGATAAAATTTTCTTTCTGATGCGATTCACTCATTACCTTTTCAGCTCGTTTGATGATTTGAGAGGTATTGGTGACGTAGGGGTTATTTCCCTTAATTCCTTCTTTATAAAGCCAGTGAGAAGCCACCCCGGACTCAGCGGCTTCATGCATCATTTTGGTTCTGATTTGGAATTCGACTTCGTTTCCTTCTACCATGACAGTTGTATGCAGTGACCGATAGCCATTGGGTTTTGGATGACTAATGTAATCCTTGAAGCGATTGGGACGAGCTTGCCATTTGGTATGGATTAAACCGAGGGTCGCATAAACATCATCTTCAATTTGTGTGATCACCCTGATGCCAAAAATATCGGTAATTGAAGAAAATCGTTTGGTTCCGGACAACATTTTTTGCCAAATGGAGTAGGGTCGCTTCTCGCGATACTTAATGGTAAAATGATTTATACCTTTGTGACGCATCAGGTTTTCAACCTGCTTATTGACCTTATTGAGTTCAATATAGGATTTACCGTCCGCGGTCGTTTCGGTCTGAGACCGTAAGTGCTCGAGCTGTCGAATTACGCTTTGCCTCGCCCGTGGATACAACGTTTTGAAGGCAAGGTCTTCAAGCTCCTCTCGCCAAGCGTTCAGACCAAACAATTCGGCAAGGGGTGCCAAGAAATCTAAGGTCTCTTTGGATTTTAACCGTTGTTTTTCTTGCGAAAGGTGTTCAATAGTTTTGAGGTTATGAATGCGGTCAGCAAGCTTAACGATAATCACCCGATCATCATCAATTCCAGAATGTATGAATTTTAATAAATTTTCAAACAGGGCTTGATCAATCGGTTCTTGATTCATCTCATTGAGTTTGGTTAAACCTTGGACGACATTGGCAATTTCACGTCCGAACAAAGATCGGATGGTTTCGTAGCTCGTATTAGTGTCTTCAATGGTATCATGCAGAAGTGCGGCAATGACAGTTGAGGAGTCAAAGTTCTGATCAACCAAAAAATTAGCTACGGCAAGGGGATGAGAAAAGTAAGGAGCCCCAGAGCGTCTTGTTTGATGTTGATGAGCGTAGCGGGCGAATTCAAACGCTTCGGAAACCAATTTTATTGAGTTGGGTTCGTATTGGCGAACTTTTTTAACTAATTGTTCAAGTTCGCTATCCCAATCATAGTGATATTGTTCATTGAGTACTGCTTGGTCACTTACTGTCATCAAAAGAATCAAATCCGCTGATATCGTTATTGACCGCTGAGGAATAATCTCTTGTTCCTTCAATGTTACCCGTATCGGAGGCATCAAGTCCAATTAGTTTGTAACTTTCCTGCTCATCAAAGATTCTTTCATTCGTGCTTCTTTGATATTTTTCAACCGCGCGGTTATACAATTCTGATACGGGCTGATGCCCTTCAGCAATTTCGCGCAGCGCCATGACGGTATGTTTGTCGTTATCAAGCTTAATGTCCGTCAGGTCTCCTCGTGCGAGCTCCCTTGCTCGTTGGGCCGCTACCATGACTAATTTGAACCGGTTGGGTTCTTTGTCAATACAATCTTCTGTTGTTACTCGAGCCATAGCTATATTTCCCTTTCAATCGGTATGATACTCAATAGATAGAGAATGCTTGAAAACTTTCAACTAATGATTCTGTTGAATCCAATCAACGGGATCAGGAATCGTAAAGAATTTGATTTAACTGATAGTTTTAAAGGGGACATTTTTATCTCTTAGTTGTGTGTGGTCTCAGAAATCTGCCCTAAATGTTTACACTATCATGCTGAAGAGAGCAACAACCAGGCAGTATTGAATTTTCTTTTTCTCCGATTTATAAGGCGGTATCAATAAGGTGATTATGCCACTCTCTCCAATCTGATAATATTTCTATGCATTTCAATCGGTGCAAATGAATCCCAAGGGATTATATCAAACTACCAAAATAAAATTTGCAATTAACAAGAAGCAATCCAGTTTCTAAATGGTATAATGTAAGTTCATATATATTAACTTTTGGATTTTCCTCATGACTGAGCAAAACGGAATTGATACTTCGGAGGTAGATTCTAAACCCAACCTTGATCTTTACCTGGTTGCCCCTAGGGGCTTCTGCGCCGGGGTTGAAAGAGCCATTGAAATTGTAGAACAGTGTTTGGAAGCATGGGGCGCGCCAGTTTATGTTAGGCATGAGATCGTTCACAATGAATATGTCGTTAATTCACTCCGCAAAAAAGGGGCGGTATTTGTTGAAGAATTGAATGAATGCCCTGAAGATAGACCAGTAGTCCTCTCAGCTCATGGGGTGGCTAAATCGGTAATTGCTGAGGCAAAAGACCGTAACCTAAACTTTGTTGATGCCGTTTGTCCTCTCGTCTCAAAGGTTCACGTTGAACTGCAAAAAAATTACCGAAATGGTTTACAGACCATCATGATTGGTCACTCGGGGCACCCCGAAACTACTGGAACTATCGGCCAGCTTCCTGAAGGTGAAGTGCTTCTAGTGGAGTCAGTTGCTGACGTTAAAACACTTGCAGTTAAAGACCCTGAACAATTGGCATATGTGACTCAAACAACCCTTTCAGTTGATGATACTCAGGCCATCGCCGATGCTCTAGGGCAACGTTTTCCTAAAATCAAAGGGCCGCACAAAAGTGACATTTGTTACGCAACAACCAATCGTCAACAAGCAATCAAAGAGATCATTGATAAAGTTGATTACCTGTTAGTCGTAGGCAGCCCCAATTCTTCTAACTCTAACCGACTTGTAGAAGTTGCTTTAACCGCTGGTTGCCCAATGGCTAAGCTAATTTCGGGGCCAGAAGATTTAGACATCGACGCGATAAGCAAACTAAAATCTATCGGATTGACTTCAGGTGCAAGCGCTCCAGAAATTCTTATTGAGGGATGTAAGAAACTGTTGCATGATTATTTTAATCTCAATATTATTTCCTCTGAAACTGTTAAAGAAACAGTTACGTTCAATCTTCCAAAAATCGTAAGGAATTAACCTCTTCTCATTTGAGGTTAAACAGTTTCAATGATTGGATGTCTTGTTGAAATCAAAACCCACTTAAATAATTCTAATACTGGAAGCTGGACTGCGAGCATTGATTTACCGACCAATAGTAGTCGTGAAGATTCTGTTGTAATCAATCTTTCAGGTTCAATTAAGTCTATAGAACCGACATCTCTTGCATTACACGCTACCCTTTCGACTCTCCTCATGGTTCCACCTCATGTCAGTGTTGAGTCCGTGAGTATTTCCAGCAAGTATGTTGTGAACGGGATAGCATCTCCTGGTAATAGATACTCTTACCATAAGAGTTTATGGGATGCTTTTGATCAATTGTTTGGCAATTTATGCACAAAATGGACGGTGTATCAACCAAAAGCACTACCAAACAACTTGCATGAAATCCAAGACTATCCTTTGACAGGAAAATTACTTGTCGCCTATACTGACGGTGCTTGCTCGGGCAATCCAGGTCCTGGTGCATGGGGGGCTCTTGTTGAAGTTAGGAAAAATGGTGAATTGGAACACAAATTTGAAGGATATGGCACCGAATCCTCAACCACAAATAATCGAATGGAGCTGAAGAGTGCAATCAGTATTCTTAAGTTGATTCCCAACAACCAACCCACCATAATCTACACTGATAGCAAATATCTTAAAGACGGTATAACATCGTGGATTCGTGGCTGGAAAGCTAAAAATTGGCGGACTTCCAATGGCAAACCAGTTAAAAACGTGGATCTGTGGAAGGAACTTGATGCGTTGTGCCAAGGTCACCAAGTGGAATGGAATTTGGTTAAAGGCCACAGCACAAATGAGGGAAACAATCGAGCTGACTTTTTAGCCACTTCAGCTATTCAGGAACTCATTAATGGATAGATACCATTTTCTTCGGTATAATCTATTCTGGAGTTATCATTCCTATGATACTGAAGTGAATACGGGTTAAAAGCAAGTTGTAATAGAGATTAATCAAAATAATTCCCGATCTGGAATTTAAATCCATTTAGAAACTCTGTAAGTCCTAACGCTCGCTTTCCTTCCATTTGTAAAATAGTTGGAATAATAGCTCCGCTACTACAACCAATCGTCAATTGCTCATCCAAAATTCTCCCTGGTTTTCCACACTTATCGTCAATCTGACACTTCAATATTTTGACTCGACAATTATTAAAGAGGGCCCAAGAACCCGGAAATGGTGATAGCCCATGAATTTTGTTGGATATTTCTAAAGCCGAGCAATGCCAATTGATTCGCGTTTCGTCCTTCTGAATTTTAGAGGCATAGGTCACGTCCTCGTTAGTTTGTTGAGCAGGCTCTATTTGGTCAAATCTATTCAGCACCTCAACCAACAATTTCCCTCCAACGAGTGCAAGGTGTTGGGATAGTTCGTTTTGCGTGGTTCCGAGGGGGATTTTATATTCCTGCTTCAGATAGATTGGTCCACTATCTAATTGGTTCACGACTTTGATAACGCAGACTCCCGTTACTCGGTCGCCAGACATGATTGTACGCTGAATGGGTGCGGCTCCCCGCCACCGCGGTAATAAAGAAGGGTGGACATTCAAAAATTCATATTTTGGTACATTGAGCATTGACTCTGGGATGATCAGTCCGTAGGCGACAACAACAGCGAAATCTGGCTGCAGTGATGTAAATTCTTCAATGACTTCGGGTTCAATTAATTTGGATGGAGTCTTGACGGAAAGTCCAAAATCGATTGCAAACTCGTGAACTGGAGTTAGGGAAATCTTTTTCCCTCGATGTGCTGACCGCGGGGGCTGGGTATATGTTGCAATTACGTCATAACCCTCTTTGAGTAACTGTTTTAATGCTGGGATAGCGAATTCTGAGGAGCCAAAAAAAACCAACTTAGTTTTTTTGTTCATTGTGACGTCTAATGCTGTATTTGGGTTCCATTGATTTTCGATGGTCTTTCAGAAGCTGTTTATCAAGCTTTTTGACCAAATTCTTCTTTTTGAGTTTTGAAAGGTGGTCAATAAACAATATGCCATTTAGATGATCTATCTCATGCTGTACACATCTAGCTTCAAGCCCTTCAAAGTGACCCTCCTGAATGTGCCCTTCAAGATCAGAGTACGAGATATGGCAACTTGAGGGTCTGGTAATTTCTGCAAATTGATCGGGAAATGACAAACATCCTTCTTCAGATGTTTCCGTTTCTTCCGAGGTTTTTAGGATAGTGGGATTAATAAATACGCGTGAATTATTTCGTTTTGGGGAACAATCCATGACAAACATCTTTTTGTTCACTCCAACTTGGGGTGCTGCCAAACCTAAACCAGAAACCTTATTCATGGTATCCAGAAGATCTTGAGCTAATTCCCTTACATCCTCATTAATTTCAATAATAGATTGATTGGTTTGACGAAGGTAAGGGTCCGGATAAAAATAAATTTTCTTAGCTGGCATTAACTTGTCCTCAAGTAAGTGAAGTCAGTACTTTGTGGTGCTAATAAATGGAAATAATACGATTATCGGAGTAACCTTCTAATTACCAAATAATTAAATGAATTCGCGGTTCAAGATGATTAAGTTATTGACAAGTTGGTCTTTGTTGCTGAATTAGTGTGTCAATATCGTCCTGTTTCATGGTGCCGGACACTAAATCATCATCCTAACCGCGGGAGGTGGCACTTCCATTGCGAGACGGACATTCTCATAAAGCGTTCCTTGGTTGCCCTTACCCCATCTTCAATATTTAGTGCGCGAAAGCCAATAGAAATGGGAGTGTTAAAATTCAAGGAGCACTACTAAGTCGCACTTCCGGTACTTGAGTACCTCAATCATGTTCTGAGTGTTGTGCGGGTTTCATCCCGCCTTTTACCGCACCAATTCCCGGTCAAAAAACTGACTTACGTACATTCCTCGGCGGTAGTGATAGTCCCATGTCCTGATAGACCTTGGCTTGGATAGCATCAGGTGTCGCGGTCGTGCGAACATGGAGGGTTGTGTTATCCGAACAGGCAAAACGTGTCGTTGTAAGCTGCAAGGTCTATTTGCTTGACCGATCGACCATGCAGTGAGTTATCGACCATTCGATGGGTCATGCGTGGTGAACCGTCTTTGGCGGCTCTTGTTTTGGTTGCTCTGATCAACATGTTGGAGATTGAGTGTTGGTTTGTGACGGGTTCAACGTTCAACCCTCTAAAATAGAGGGGTAGCACAGGGCTATCGCATTTGAAATACCATTCTATCACATTTTACGTAATTTACCCTCGCAGATTATTTCCAGAAGGAGTTTAAAGGATTATTCTTTCTTTTACAGGCTAAAAATGTTGATTATATTGAAAAAATATAATTCATCATCAGGCAAAACCATTGTAAAATTTCAAATGCGATAGCCCTGAGGGTGGCACTACTTGAGAGTTTTTGGAGAAACCTAGTATCACAAAACCATTGAAATGATGTAGTTTGTTTGCATTATTCTCTGTCAACAGTCAACAACAATTAATTGCGAGCAGTATTTCTTCCTAGTATCTCGCCTTTATCCATAAATTCAATGAAGGAGTGATACTAGGAAACGTAACTGTCGGGAATATGGTAATATGTTAAAATGAGGGTATGATAAAAAGTTGAATTGAGCCGTATATTTACACTTTTTGGAGAGAAAAATGTTAAAGATGGTCTAGTTTTTGACATTTATCTCAACCCTCAAGGTTAAATGTTGGGCACAGTATGACTATTTAGTGTATAATCAAAACATAAGGAGTGAGTTATGCCCGATGCATTCAAAGCCGAAGAACTAGACCAATTCATAAATTCTGGAGACCGGGTCATCAATCCCTTTTTCGTTGGTCGGGAAGTGTACCAAAAGAAAATTGATAAATTGAATCAAACGATTTTGCAACGTCACAAAAAAAACGTCAGTGGAGTTGCCAATGGAATGACGCAAGTCATTTACGGAGCACCTGGGATAGGTAAATCCTCACTATTAGAAAAAATCAAGCAAAACTGCATTGACCAGCTGAACAACGATACACCGGGTCCCAAAACCATTCCGGTTATGCTAAACGACCCAAAAAACTTAACCTTTGAATATCTTGGTAGACGAATTGATGATACAATATCAGAGCTCCTTCCCTTCCTGACGATTGATGGTGTCAAGAATACTGTTCGAAATTCTCTTAAATCTCTCGCGAGTGTTTCAATTGCAGGTTTTTCGGCTGGATTTCGCGAAAACACTTCAACCGACCCCATCATTCCCAAGGGCATATCAATCATCATGATGATTGACGAAATCCAAGGGGTGTCCGAGGATGCTGCTGGTGTTCTTCAAAGGCTTCATTCCGGCAGCAACAATTTACCGATACTACCAATCATGGCTGGGTTATCGACGAGTCCAGACATTCTCTTAGACCATAAAATATCACGCCTTGGCAGAGATTCTGAGCATCCTTTACCTCCCTTAACCCATGATGAGATTAAGGAGTCCTTCACCAAGTTTGTGGACTATTTCAATATTACCTCCACCCCTGAGATGACCAATGAGTGGTCAGAGCGCATTGTTAATTGGGCAGATGGGTGGCCTAAGCATGTGGAGAACTCGCAAGCAGCGGTAGGTAAACAACTCTTGGCCACTAGTGGTGATTTAACAACGGTCAACCCTCGTATTGTGAAGCATCTTGCGGCGGAAATCCGTTGCGGATACTATAACCAACGATTTGGGAGGTATAATCAAGACCCACAAATCATTGGAGAAATCATGTCCAAGCTCGGACCAAATCCGGTCCAAGATTTTGATATCACAATGGCGATAAATCGTATCGTCAATAAGCCGGTTTGGGCCGAAATTATCTCATCGAGAAAGTTGCCAGAACTTAATTTTGATTACCTTCTCCATCATGGTTTGATTGACAAACACCCGTTGGGAAAAGTGCTATCCAGTACTTTTAAATGTCCTGTTCCCTCGCTCCAGTCCTACTCCGTAGCGAAAACGGGGGCACCTCTACATGTCTATGTGTGTGCAGGAGACAAACCCCTAATCGTTGACGCATTGAAGTATAACTCTGATATCAATGCTGTGGATGATTGGGGCCGGACACCCCTTCATTTAAGTGCTCAGAATGACTGGGTTGAGATTACCCAGCTGCTCTTAGATGAGGGAGCGGACCCTCAAATACGTGACCATCGCAATCGGCTTCCCTTAGAAATGACCCAGGAGGGGAGTGAGACGTACGATATGATTTATCAAGCGACGCATGTACCACCGACACCGGAACCACCCGAGCTGGATGATGGTGATGATTATGAACCGTCATTTTAAGAGGGATTAAATACTAGTATCATAACTTTTTTGAAATGATAGATAAAGTGACTTCAATTTAATCCGTGCATCCTCGGTTCTGAACTGTCAATCTATCGGTTTGGCTGCCTCATTCCGATAATCCGCCCACGCCTTGGTTTCATGTACCATCGTCGCACGGTCAGGGATCTATCAATTTATCAGCGGTGGGAAGATTAACCCCACTCCCAAGGAGCCATACACAAACAGTGCAAGCGGAGAACCAAGGAGGGACTTCCAGTCAACTGCTTTGAAGATGGGTTGCTCCATCTCAATAGCCTGTGTGTCGTAGCGATGGCTCGGGGACAGGTTGTACGGTGCCGGCCACGTCCCAACCAAAGACCTTGTAGGCCAAGGGATTGGTTTGGTTGGGTGATACAATCCATCCAGTTCTAGGTGAGGCACAATCGATCCGATGACAGAGCCCTGTCCAGTAAGTGCAGTTTAACAAATTGGATTAAACCCCCATGAATAGGGGATAATACCTTAATTAATGTTCAAGAAGATCGGTTTAAACTATTGCATCCTTGGCTCTGAGGCCACCTTGGCCGATCTGGGCCGACGGGAAAATCCGGGTCACGGGTAAACCGTGGTCACCCTTCGGTCCATCTTATGCGCACCTCGTGGGAAACACACCGCCATTCAGCGGTTGTGTCTCACATGGTTGCGACTAAAGTGAACCAGGATTGGCCAACGAACACGAACCCGATGGTCAACCAAGAACGGACCTGCTGTTGGTTCCTAGGCAGATAAGGTGTGACTGATCAGCTGTTTTGATAACACCATTGACTGGTTGCTTGGCAATCTTGTTCTAACCCGTCGGCGCACAATCTATCAAGCGACAATCCCGATGATATCGATATCAGAATCATCAGAATGATCGTTCAGCGTCAATCAGGATAACATGAAAACTTACTGACAGAGTTAAGTGTGATAAGTTGATAGGGCTTAAACCGGGCGATACTAAGCGGTCAGGTATCAATCGTTTCAAATGTTGGGGGCTAAGTGCCGGGCGATGATAGCGGTTCATCCGGCCTATACGAGTTAGACATATCATGCGTGTCAGGCAGTGGATGCGGTGACTCAGAAGCGATGCCATATTTAATGTGTGGTGAGTGGTCAAACAA
>MPNP01000049.1 GCA_002239085.1 Rhodobacteraceae bacterium bin131
AGATTACCAGCCTATTATGTTTAGTGATGTGTCTCTGAACTTCCAAGCTGCCTATTCGGCAGATTACGACCCCATGCGGGGGTTCACTCCAGAACGATGCTTCCAAGCTGCCTATTCGGCAGATTACCAGCCTATTATGTTTAGTGATGTGTCTCTGAACTTCCAAGCTGCCTATTCGGCAGATTACGACCCCATGCGGGGGTTCACTCCAGAACGATGCTTCCAAGCTGCCTATTCGGCAGATTACTATCAACCCCCTGACCGTGCCATTGGGTTATCCTTCCAAGCTGCCTATTCGGCAGATTACTTTGGTCAAAAATGGTACGATGAAAGAGTAAACTTCCAAGCTGCCTATTCGGCAGATTACGATGAGGCTCACAGTGAGTATTGTGAACGACTCTTCCAAGCTGCCTATTCGGCAGATTACAATAACCTCATCCACCCCCAAGACAAAAAGAAACTTCCAAGCTGCCTATTCGGCAGATTACTTTAACCGAATTCCGACAATTCTTGAATCGTTCTTCCAAGCTGCCTATTCGGCAGATTACCACGGCACGGACTTCAAGGCCTATATTTTCTCCTTCCAAGCTGCCTATTCGGCAGATTACCACTGATTACTATTTTTGTTGCGAGTCCCCGTGCTTCCAAGCTGCCTATTCGGCAGATTACGACGCTTTACTGAAGGAAGACAATGCGGGTAACTTCCAAGCTGCCTATTCGGCAGATTACTGTTCCGCTGATACTCACTCACAATGACATCACTTCCAAGCTGCCTATTCGGCAGATTACCATTTTTGTCTATTTTGATGCATTTATATATACTTCCAAGCTGCCTATTCGGCAGATTACCCACTCGACTGGGAGTCGGCTTCCATGCGGTACTTCCAAGCTGCCTATTCGGCAGATTACTAAATAAGCGCGTTTAGTCCGGTCGTGTAAGCCTTCCAAGCTGCCTATTCGGCAGATTACAGTTTTTTGACGGGAGTCAAATCCGAGTTGACCTTCCAAGCTGCCTATTCGGCAGATTACGACGACACACCTCTGACTCCGTGATTCCGCTTCTTCCAAGCTGCCTATTCGGCAGATTACTAACAATGGTTATTGCTGCAGGTGCAATTGCACTTCCAAGCTGCCTATTCGGCAGATTACGACATGGGTCATCACACATGCAATGAAATATTCTTCCAAGCTGCCTATTCGGCAGATTACGAACATTACACATACAATGGAAGCCAATAAAACTTCCAAGCTGCCTATTCGGCAGATTACTGAGTGCACCCGATAGCGCAGTTAGTTTGTTTCTTCCAAGCTGCCTATTCGGCAGATTACAACGGGGTGGTGTTTGCTAGTGACGACTCCGACTTCCAAGCTGCCTATTCGGCAGATTACGCACAATCAATTAGCGGTGAGATTGTAACCGACTTCCAAGCTGCCTATTCGGCAGATTACTAGCTGCCCTTGGTTCACGCTATTCAACAACTCTTCCAAGCTGCCTATTCGGCAGATTACAACCTAATCGTGGTATGTGAAGCGTGCCACAACTTCCAAGCTGCCTATTCGGCAGATTACTCAATGTGGCGGGGTATGCCACAAGAACTATTCTTCCAAGCTGCCTATTCGGCAGATTACAGTGGGTGGCATAATGATGTTCACCCCGAACTCTTCCAAGCTGCCTATTCGGCAGATTACTAGACGGTAGTGCACTTGTTGAAGATTCAAGACTTCCAAGCTGCCTATTCGGCAGATTACGCGGAACGACTTTACTTGCGGCGGAGCGATTACTTCCAAGCTGCCTATTCGGCAGATTACAATCGTGGAGTGTAGTCAAGACTGTCACTGATCTTCCAAGCTGCCTATTCGGCAGATTACATTATTTGATTGTGTTAGCTAGTTTGATTGAACTTCCAAGCTGCCTATTCGGCAGATTACAGGGAGCATCCTGCGTAATTGAGGTCTCAAACCTTCCAAGCTGCCTATTCGGCAGATTACGCGGTTAAAGGAAACCGTCCCGGTGAAGACTGCTTCCAAGCTGCCTATTCGGCAGATTACCACGTCTTCGTCGGGCGATCAATCGGGTCAAACTTCCAAGCTGCCTATTCGGCAGATTACGAGACGGCGAAAAGTCGAGCACCGTTGATTATCTTCCAAGCTGCCTATTCGGCAGATTACTAAAATTAACCTAATCTGTGGTACAATCACTCCTTCCAAGCTGCCTATTCGGCAGATTACTTGTCTACCCTATTTTGCGGTGGGAGTTTAGTCTTCCAAGCTGCCTATTCGGCAGATTACAATATGATTAAGTTATCTTGTAGGAAAGTTATCTTCCAAGCTGCCTATTCGGCAGATTACCTACCTCTTCTGCCACTTCTGGGTCTATGGTTCTTCCAAGCTGCCTATTCGGCAGATTACAACCTGACTTGGAATTCTTTAAGTAGGTCAAACTTCCAAGCTGCCTATTCGGCAGATTACTGACGACCGCACGAGTATAGCAACTCGCAATACTTCCAAGCTGCCTATTCGGCAGATTACCACTTACCAAAGCATATATTTCGCCCGTTTTACTTCCAAGCTGCCTATTCGGCAGATTACTATTGCGTTTGATAAGGACGGAAATTTATATGCTTCCAAGCTGCCTATTCGGCAGATTACTGTTTATTAAGTTCTTGCACTCCCAGAGTTGTCTTCCAAGCTGCCTATTCGGCAGATTACAAGGGACCCGCACTTGGTTTGTGAATGATGGTCTTCCAAGCTGCCTATTCGGCAGATTACTCCGAGAGCGGTTAGCCGATTTGAGAGCGGAACTTCCAAGCTGCCTATTCGGCAGATTACGATCTCTGAGCTGCAGTTTCACTCGGTGCAGTCTTCCAAGCTGCCTATTCGGCAGATTACTTAGCCGTGGTGGGTGAGGGCGGACCCGAATTCTTCCAAGCTGCCTATTCGGCAGATTACATACGAGCCACGCCGTCAACGATGGGGGCATCCTTCCAAGCTGCCTATTCGGCAGATTACAATCTATCTGCCACTATACTATCCTTATAATTCTTCCAAGCTGCCTATTCGGCAGATTACAAATTGATATCAACAACAAATTATCACTGAAACTTCCAAGCTGCCTATTCGGCAGATTACAAATGCGAATCTCTCCCAGGTGGCAGAGTGATCTTCCAAGCTGCCTATTCGGCAGATTACAAATGAGATTAGGAATAGGATTATTAGTACTGCTTCCAAGCTGCCTATTCGGCAGATTACGACCAGGGAGTCGATTTGTGATTGAGGAAGCGCTTCCAAGCTGCCTATTCGGCAGATTACGTGGTTCCTTTATCTTGGGGTTAAAAATAGCTCTTCCAAGCTGCCTATTCGGCAGATTACCTGGGCATAGCTCTGGCATTGGTAAAGGCAGTCTTCCAAGCTGCCTATTCGGCAGATTACTTGAAGATCGGCTGTGGGATATAGGTTTTAATCTTCCAAGCTGCCTATTCGGCAGATTACTTTGCTTGATTCAAAAAGCAATAGAAACCACTCTTCCAAGCTGCCTATTCGGCAGATTACTAATGACTAAACAAGCTGTTTTAGATACAATTCTTCCAAGCTGCCTATTCGGCAGATTACGGCGGGGCGAACGGGAAAAGGGACTCGCAGTTCTTCCAAGCTGCCTATTCGGCAGATTACATTGGTTACCCCGTTAAAGTGGTTTGAATAGTTCTTCCAAGCTGCCTATTCGGCAGATTACTTGAGCACGAAATTCATCGCATTCAGTCGACTCTTCCAAGCTGCCTATTCGGCAGATTACTTACCCGCAAGTCACCCTTGTGCTATCCAGGTCTTCCAAGCTGCCTATTCGGCAGATTACGCCACTTAGTGACTATCGGCACAAGTGATGGTCTTCCAAGCTGCCTATTCGGCAGATTACGAAGTTAAACGATTAAACAAATTCAAATGAAACTTCCAAGCTGCCTATTCGGCAGATTACCAAGCAACTCAAAGTTAATATAAGGAAAAAAACTTCCAAGCTGCCTATTCGGCAGATTACCTAGCAATGCGGTTATATGCTTTGCGAATACACTTCCAAGCTGCCTATTCGGCAGATTACATGTTCAACAACGAGGGTTGGACCCCGTTCGACTTCCAAGCTGCCTATTCGGCAGATTACGGAAGCCGATTGAAGATATATCAACCGTATTTCTTCCAAGCTGCCTATTCGGCAGATTACTCAGTGTTGAGACGGCCTCAACAGTTCATTTACTTCCAAGCTGCCTATTCGGCAGATTACATCACGTGCAATCCAGAAAGATTCATCTAACCCTTCCAAGCTGCCTATTCGGCAGATTACACCCTTTCCCAAAGTGAAAAAAGGGTGGTTCGCTTCCAAGCTGCCTATTCGGCAGATTACGCACAATGCAACAGAACCGAATTGAAATGATTCTTCCAAGCTGCCTATTCGGCAGATTACATTTCAAGGGCTAAAAGCGGAAGTCATTAGTCTTCCAAGCTGCCTATTCGGCAGATTACGAGGCACACTCGCAGTGGTTTTCTGTGGATCACTTCCAAGCTGCCTATTCGGCAGATTACAATGAGGCAATTTGATGTCGGATCATATAAATCTTCCAAGCTGCCTATTCGGCAGATTACACCGAACGACGGTTCCGTCAATCCGAAGTAAACTTCCAAGCTGCCTATTCGGCAGATTACTATTGGTATTCGCTATGATGAGCCAAAGCGGTCTTCCAAGCTGCCTATTCGGCAGATTACTTATTGAGCGCCTGCGGAACAACTGGACCAAACTTCCAAGCTGCCTATTCGGCAGATTACGACGACTATATCGAGCGCCAACGCAAGAAAATCTTCCAAGCTGCCTATTCGGCAGATTACTGAGATTGATAGTGGGGACATTGATAAAGACACTTCCAAGCTGCCTATTCGGCAGATTACCGAACGACCAAGGTTTTCGCTTCCTTCCGATACTTCCAAGCTGCCTATTCGGCAGATTACTGTGCAGTAATAATCATCGTCAAAATTCTCAACTTCCAAGCTGCCTATTCGGCAGATTACTTGGATTGATTGGTAATTTGCCGACCGCTGCTCTTCCAAGCTGCCTATTCGGCAGATTACTCTTCTGCTAAATGATAGGTATCTCCTATTTTCTTCCAAGCTGCCTATTCGGCAGATTACTCTTCTGCTAAATGATAGGTATCTCCTATTTTCTTCCAAGCTGCCTATTCGGCAGATTACTCTTCCGACATATCTTTTCTGCAAGTCAAAAGCTTCCAAGCTGCCTATTCGGCAGATTACTATTGACGGAATACAATCAGACAGGACAGAGACTTCCAAGCTGCCTATTCGGCAGATTACATTAGCTGAAATTGCATAAGGGGGCAAGTTATCTTCCAAGCTGCCTATTCGGCAGATTACAAGAAATAAGGTTTATTATCTGGTCAACTTGTCTTCCAAGCTGCCTATTCGGCAGATTACCGAAGATTAAAATAATAAATGAGTTAATTTAACTTCCAAGCTGCCTATTCGGCAGATTACTCATTGAAAACCTTGTCTACTATGGCGGGATTCTTCCAAGCTGCCTATTCGGCAGATTACGGGGTTACTTTGCAGTACCGATTATGAATGTCCTTCCAAGCTGCCTATTCGGCAGATTACTATACGTAGACAAATTGAGGGGTTTTTATAGTCTTCCAAGCTGCCTATTCGGCAGATTACTGATTAAAGATAAGGTAGGTAAATAATGGATTCTTCCAAGCTGCCTATTCGGCAGATTACTAACAGGATTGAGTTTGCTCACTTCAATCTGGCTTCCAAGCTGCCTATTCGGCAGATTACTCATCTCGACCCCAGGCGAATCACTTAAACAACTTCCAAGCTGCCTATTCGGCAGATTACTCATCTAACTGCAATTAGACGCCATTTGAACCCTTCCAAGCTGCCTATTCGGCAGATTACATATCGTGGACTTTGGCTATATTCAAGCCAGTCTTCCAAGCTGCCTATTCGGCAGATTACTCGGGGGTATTGCGGTTAGCGATGATAGTACTCTTCCAAGCTGCCTATTCGGCAGATTACATACGACATAATAATTTGCGGGCGATTAGTCGCTTCCAAGCTGCCTATTCGGCAGATTACTTACTCGGTAATTTATGGTCAATTTTATACAACTTCCAAGCTGCCTATTCGGCAGATTACAAACGCAATTAAGGGAATACCCTAATGACCAACTTCCAAGCTGCCTATTCGGCAGATTACTGATGTATTGACCGGGACTATTGATAGTGTGCCTTCCAAGCTGCCTATTCGGCAGATTACTTATTAAAGCCGTCTTGTTAAACTGCCCCCCACTTCCAAGCTGCCTATTCGGCAGATTACATACCGAGCCATAGTGTTCACTTTTAACTCCTCTTCCAAGCTGCCTATTCGGCAGATTACTCCCCGCCAGTTAAAACCTCGCCCCATGCTTTCTTCCAAGCTGCCTATTCGGCAGATTACGTCAGCCCTGTTAGTCAAGGTAGTCCTCTACACTTCCAAGCTGCCTATTCGGCAGATTACAATGAGAAGAAGAGAGAGACCTTTAACCATCACTTCCAAGCTGCCTATTCGGCAGATTACAGCCCGACTGAATGCCCGAGATAAAGCACTCTCTTCCAAGCTGCCTATTCGGCAGATTACTTAGTGGGGGGCACGGAGGTATGGTATCAAGACTTCCAAGCTGCCTATTCGGCAGATTACGATGTGGATGCTGGATTATATTCCTCGAGCTGCTTCCAAGCTGCCTATTCGGCAGATTACTCGTACGTTATTATGCTGCCCAGGGCAATTATCTTCCAAGCTGCCTATTCGGCAGATTACTTGAGAATTCAAGTAGTGGAGGGTCAGGTTCGCTTCCAAGCTGCCTATTCGGCAGATTACATTAGGTTCTCTAACGCATATTCTTGCTCCAACTTCCAAGCTGCCTATTCGGCAGATTACTAGCGCTATCCTCAATGTTGTGAATTACTTGCCTTCCAAGCTGCCTATTCGGCAGATTACTTACAGCGCTGCTTTTGCTGGCTTTTGCTGTACTTCCAAGCTGCCTATTCGGCAGATTACGTTAAGGACACGATCAACGAGCACGTTACGGCCTTCCAAGCTGCCTATTCGGCAGATTACAATAGTCCACACTGATTCGGCAAATCGGTTTACTTCCAAGCTGCCTATTCGGCAGATTACAATGGCTTATCCAAGACCTGCTTGCGGGTCTTCTTCCAAGCTGCCTATTCGGCAGATTACAGTATCAATGGCACCGAATCGACTTGGCTAGCCTTCCAAGCTGCCTATTCGGCAGATTACATCGGTCTCCCAGTACTTAATTCCGTCAATCACTTCCAAGCTGCCTATTCGGCAGATTACGTGATTTATCCAAGCGCTGCCCAGCGGCGCTTCTTCCAAGCTGCCTATTCGGCAGATTACCAAATCTCAGGCCAGCCAGATTCAGCGATTTACTTCCAAGCTGCCTATTCGGCAGATTACGATGACGCTGGATAAAGAATTGCTTTGGGTTGCTTCCAAGCTGCCTATTCGGCAGATTACACGTTTGATTGGCTGGGCAATAGTGACCCCGTCTTCCAAGCTGCCTATTCGGCAGATTACTACAGTTAATCGATGGGCTGTTCAGAGTTATTCTTCCAAGCTGCCTATTCGGCAGATTACTTCGTCAAACCTAATCCCAATAAATGCCATATCTTCCAAGCTGCCTATTCGGCAGATTACAAACAAGTGACTGACGAGATTGACCGCATTGACTTCCAAGCTGCCTATTCGGCAGATTACGCGGGTGAGGTCAACTTTTCGGTCAAGGATTTCTTCCAAGCTGCCTATTCGGCAGATTACAAAAAATAAGGAATTATGGGACTAATATTAAGCTTCCAAGCTGCCTATTCGGCAGATTACGAATTGCGGGTAAGCACTAGCCATGATAGTTACTTCCAAGCTGCCTATTCGGCAGATTACAATCTTCACAAGAAGAAGCAATATATAAGTTACTTCCAAGCTGCCTATTCGGCAGATTACTTGAAAAGAAGTGTAAGAACCGCAAGGTTGAACTTCCAAGCTGCCTATTCGGCAGATTACTAGAAGCAGAACGAGAATTTAAACATGAATCTCTTCCAAGCTGCCTATTCGGCAGATTACCGTCCCAAGGAGCAGTGGCTGACGGCGCAAAACTTCCAAGCTGCCTATTCGGCAGATTACTTTTCCCTTACAAGTCGCTAGGAATTCCAATACTTCCAAGCTGCCTATTCGGCAGATTACGGGCGATTGATTGACCAGGATGAGGCGATTATCTTCCAAGCTGCCTATTCGGCAGATTACTACGGCACTCACCACGCCCCCTGAAGGTTTGTCTTCCAAGCTGCCTATTCGGCAGATTACTGATGCGGAACTTCTTTCGCAATTGGATCTTCCTTCCAAGCTGCCTATTCGGCAGATTACGGGTATCGTCTCACGCTGAGCCCGCACATACTCTTCCAAGCTGCCTATTCGGCAGATTACGATGAGTATTATGAGATTGATAAGAAGGTTAACTTCCAAGCTGCCTATTCGGCAGATTACACTGAGGTGGACCATATCGTGCCCCTATCCCTCTTCCAAGCTGCCTATTCGGCAGATTACCGCAAGGTCAGTTAATATCTGCAACAAGCATACTTCCAAGCTGCCTATTCGGCAGATTACGGATTTGCTTGAAATATACGACAATTTATTAACTTCCAAGCTGCCTATTCGGCAGATTACTGGCTTACGGCATCGGTATCTATCGCAAGATTCTTCCAAGCTGCCTATTCGGCAGATTACAGCCCTTGGCTCACGCTATTCCACCACGGGCACTTCCAAGCTGCCTATTCGGCAGATTACTTTGGGAATAGATAAAAGGACTTATTCCTTGTCTTCCAAGCTGCCTATTCGGCAGATTACATTGCGTGTAATCCCTTTGACAAGCAATGGCACTTCCAAGCTGCCTATTCGGCAGATTACTCAAGGTAACAATAGTAGGTGAACCAGGGGTTCTTCCAAGCTGCCTATTCGGCAGATTACAAAGAAAAAGCCAAATTACCGACAAAGGAAAGCTTCCAAGCTGCCTATTCGGCAGATTACAGCCAGTTAGAGAAGAGCTTTGCAGAGATATCCTTCCAAGCTGCCTATTCGGCAGATTACCGCCCCAGATAAGCAAAGAATGAGCGAAACGGCTTCCAAGCTGCCTATTCGGCAGATTACTGGCGATGATGATATAATCAATACTAACGACTCTTCCAAGCTGCCTATTCGGCAGATTACTCGACGAGATACTTGGCTCCACGGGGATAACTCTTCCAAGCTGCCTATTCGGCAGATTACTTGCGGACGATATCGAAGACGGGAACGACTATCTTCCAAGCTGCCTATTCGGCAGATTACAACTAGACGGCGAATGTATTTACCAAGGCACGCTTCCAAGCTGCCTATTCGGCAGATTACGTTTTCACCGTGCACGACAATACTTTGTCTGTCTTCCAAGCTGCCTATTCGGCAGATTACCGCCAATGGGCGGGATGCCTATGAACAATGAACTTCCAAGCTGCCTATTCGGCAGATTACGGGTAGCGAGTGATGGTAAGGGGCGTCATAGTCTTCCAAGCTGCCTATTCGGCAGATTACTGTTTTCTCGGTTTGTTCTGCAGGGTGCCACTCTTCCAAGCTGCCTATTCGGCAGATTACGAGGGGCAGCGATTGTAGTTATGGGAGGCAAACTTCCAAGCTGCCTATTCGGCAGATTACTTATTGAATGTGCCGAGTAGGTCAAGGTAATTCTTCCAAGCTGCCTATTCGGCAGATTACGAGACAGTTGTTCCATTTGTTCAGCTTGAATTCTTCCAAGCTGCCTATTCGGCAGATTACAGGTTGAAGTGTTTACAGGCAGCATAGTCGATCTTCCAAGCTGCCTATTCGGCAGATTACTGCTCTTGGAGTTGATTGGAAGAGAAGTCGACCTTCCAAGCTGCCTATTCGGCAGATTACTATATCAATCAATGAAGGAACATTCTTCTCTTCTTCCAAGCTGCCTATTCGGCAGATTACGTGGTGTAATTTACCCACCCCAGTGGGTCAACCTTCCAAGCTGCCTATTCGGCAGATTACAATAGGAGATTGCCCCAGTTTGACGGGCGGTTCTTCCAAGCTGCCTATTCGGCAGATTACAGGATGGCAGTAGAGATACTGCCATTTTTTTTCTTCCAAGCTGCCTATTCGGCAGATTACAAGAACAAATCAAGCTGGAATATGGAGTAACTGGAACTTAAGTGAAAATAGTTATTATAAACCATTCTAAAATAGCATCTCTGTAACTGTCGGAATTTTATATATTTTTCAGAGACAAAAAAATAATGGTTAAAACCATGGTATAGTTGCTTGCTTTGATAAACCAAAAGTATCAAACTTACCCAAAATTGGTTCATCAGTAAGTTCACCCATCTTTATGTACCGTCTGTACCACTGGCCATTTGATACACTTTGCACCACTAAATAGGGTAAGTTTGTTAGCTGTGCATGCATCATTTTTTTTTGATAATTTTTCGTGTCAGACTCTGAAATTCTTTTTCGCTTGATGAGTCGTCTTAATTTGCTTTTCCCCATATTGCTTTGCCATCGAAATACAGTACGGTGCTTTACCCCTATATCGGGTGTTTTCTCTATTTTTGTTACTTTGCAAAAACCAGCCAACCCATTTAACCACTTACTATTCTGAAGTTTAGTTAGGTCATTCTCATTACCATGCAAACGAATAGTATCACCTAAAGTAAGATTGTATTTGGGAAAACTAACTCCGACATTTAGAGCCGTAATATCTTTCAGAGCCATATGTAGTTTAAGGTAAATTTTGCTAACCAAAGCATTTTGACCAACTGCCTCATTGGGCAGAACTGTAATATCCTGATAAAATTCCATAACAGCAATTACCTTATATCAATATCTGTTACATAGGCTATCCCTTTTTTTCCCAAGTAAAATGCGGATACGCCTGCATTTTCAATAATTTTCTTCAATTGGACAGCTTTATCAATATCAAGGTTTAACTTAATTGTTAACTTGCCCGATGCTTTCTCTAGATCATGCCTGACCTGCCCCTCTCCTTTAATAAACTCAAGACAAATATAAGGATTCCCAAAAATTGGCTTTTTGATGCCAGTCGTGTAATTGTCCATAAAATCTTTTTCTGTCATTCCATTCTTGGAAATTCCACTGATTTTTCCTGTTTTGGACTTGGCTTCGCTCATATCAAATTGTGATTCAAGCCGTTTAAGCTGTAAATATAAGGCTGAGCAATATAAACTTTGAACCTTAATTTTTGTTGATCTAGCCAAATCAAAGTCATCAAACTCTTCATTGAGTAGATTTGCCGCCTCCAACGCTTGCCCGACCTTTTCAAGAGGTCGCTCCTTCCCTAGCTTCCTAAACTGGCCACGGATTTTAATGGGGTCCACATTCTTTTCTTCATAAGCGGATGGGCTTTTACTCAAAATAAACGAAAATAATTCTTCTAATTCTAGCCATAACACCCCCCAAAACTGTGATGAGTAATCAGATTGAAAAACAGGGTGATCACAAACCATACCCGTAAACGAGTTTTGGTCTACACTTCCGTTTTTGTTACGAATGTATATTATTTCTTTATTAATTACCTCGCAATTATCCTCAAATTCAATCTCATTTTCTAAATCTGCAAAGTAATTTGGCATACCATCAAACTCATTCCGAATTTGATATAGTTTTCTCTGGTCACCAATTAATCTATTTAGAACCCCTAAAACAGTATCGCGTGTAATCTGTTTTCGAAAATAATTATTCTTATTTTTCAATTTTGAGGATGATGCTACGAATTTCCGACCTTTATTAGGTAAAGGTTCGTTATTACTGCCTTCAAGAAATGAATTCCGCCATGATGATTCATATTCAATAACAATTTTCATCTCTCTACCTTATTTTGCTTCAAAGTAGATGGCATAGTTTTCTTCTGGGCTAACCGAAATTTCACTAGGCTCACGTTTGATACGCATCATTTTATTGCTGTTGTTATAATCCACCTCAATCGCATCAACGTACATATAAGATTTAGATTGGCGTATTGATAGATTCCGGATCAAATCCAAAGTGGTGTTAATCATGATAGTGATTGCATCTTCGTTAAGTAAAATTCCTACTTCACCTTGTTGAAAGATTGTTCCTTTGCGTACATAATTTTGATGAAAGATAGCTTTTGGATTGGAATCAGGAGCTAAACTTTGGATAAAATCCTGAACAGTTTGTGCAACACTTTCCCCTTGATTTTCCTTTATCACCATTGCGGCTCTATCAAACTTATTATCAAGCGAAATGAACTGTAATTGTTCAATGCTTATTGAGCCGTAAGATACATAATGCGTATCCCCAAAAGTCGTTTTAGAAAAAAATGATGAGCTGTCTCTTTCTCCGGCTTGACCAAATTGCTCAAAATTTCCATTACCCAACTGGTCAACAAAATCTTCAATTAATAGTGGACTCGTTCGCTTACATTGACTTGAGGGCACAACATAACCTCGGATTAAGCCAGTAATTGATGCTAAAACTTTTTCCAACTTATTCTCTTTGGCAAAATGCATGTCGTAGGCTTGGGACCGAAATAAATGATGCCGTATACAATTCTGGCTAATATAAAGTGGGGTCTTCTTAAAATCTAAATCTGTCGCTTCTTTCTTATACTTGAATCCTGTTTCATCCTTTACCTTCCCAGTTAAATTTGTGTACCCTCTAAGCTTCGGCAATGTATGATTGTCCACATTTTTGCCTTCATTACTAAGTGCTGTAGGACCGTTCCAATTCACAACACCATGTCCGAATGAAATAATTTTAAAATCAACACTTTTTACACCTGATATTTTTTCCATATCTTACCTCTTATTTAATATAATTTGATTGCTGTTTATTTTGGTTGAATCTGGCTTTCCAACTTGGCTATTCTCATTGCCCCTACAGGTTGCTTATCACTCCTTATGTAATATATGGATTGTTCATGAGGATTACAATTTACTCGCTCCAAATCGGAGGGAGTATAGCTGAGGTAAATCGGAGACTCTGGTGATCGAGCTTCTTTGATTAAATCCCATTCGTTACGGGCTTTTTTTACATCCAGTTGTCGTTTAATGTTATGATGTTTACTACGCATAAACTGAACTAGATTATTGTCGTCCTCTCCAAATCCACGCATTAAATCCACCGATTCAGTTAAATAATGGGGATGTGAGATATCGAATTCCTCTGGATAAGCATAATTTTCAGTAAAGTATAATTGTTGATTTTGATTTACCTTGCATTCAGCCATCTGTACGTACCGGTTATCTCCCCTCAGTGAATTAGTTGATATCTTGACCAAACCTTTAGATTGTTTGGCTTTTGGTGGAACTGAAATCGGGTCAATAATTTTATTATTGATCAATACAACGCTTTTCTTTAGAGCTGAAATAAAATCCTGTCCTATCAAGCGCTTAACTTCTTCATCAGAATAAAATTTCTCATAAATACTATAGAGTCCGTTAATTGTTACTGTTTTGTCGTTTTGGATTCGGTCTTTTAGAAAATTCAACCAAGCTTTAGTACTTTGCAGTATTGACAATTTGTTTAGGAACCTTGCCCAATTACTTGTTTGTTTACTATCTATTTCAAAACTTCCGGGAATTACTGTGGTATAAACATTAACTTTATCACAGTTTTTACCAAACCTATCTAACCTTCCTAATCGCTGGAGCCAATTTTCTGCACAAGTCAATTCCGTCAGCATGCGGTCACAACTTATATTGAGTGAAGCTTGGACAATTGGCCCACTTCGAAGGACTTCATATTTTCCTGTACCACCTTGTTTGAAGCACTCAAATACCTGATCAAACCAGTAGATTTTATCTTGCCTAGTATATTTTGAATGTAAAAGAACGCTATTTTCGCTTGAGTAGTGACGTAGATAACCTACCTGAGCATCGTGTGCGGTATTGGAAATAACGAACGTACGTCCCTCTTGAGGATTATCAATCAGAGGGTTGACTTCGGTTCTATCATCATAGCTCACCATCTCAATTTTATAATTTGAATTGTTGAAACTATTGAGTTTGATGATGTTTTCGTTTGCGATTTGAAGAAACTCCTGGAGATAAAAATAGTGTGGTGTAGCTGATACAAGAAGCGTATTTGCATCTTCAGCTTGTTTCTTTTTCGCTTCTATCAGCTCAGCAAATAAAAGATTAAATGCTGGCATATTAATTAACTCATGAAATTCATCAAATACGACATGTGAATTTAACAAATTGACAAATGTAGTGACGCGATTGTGTGTAATGATTGAGTTGACTATCTGGTCAATGGTGGTAATAACAATATCGCCACTGAAGTAGTCAGATTCTTCGGTATCTTGACTCACCCCTTGGCAAATAATCTTTTTGTATTCACCAGTAAAAATCTCAATATTACAATTGGGCAGGTATTCCTCTGCCTTAAGGTCATGAAAGAGCCCTTGGCATACCTGAACCCTAGGACAAACCCAAATTATTTTTTTGGCATCAGAATTTAAAGCCCACTCAAGAGCAATTTTGGTTTTCCCACAACCTGCAGGTCCTTGTAACACTCCAATATTGTAAGATTCATTGTGAATTGAAATTTCTTTCAAATCAGCCAAATTTTTTGCTGATATTTGCTGGTCTATGTTTCTTTTACTCCCTGGAAATGATTTTTCAAATCCTTGTAAGCAGCGTTTAATTTCAGCTTTCAAGTTGAATTGGTCTTGGGGATCATCAAGCAATTCATTCAGCGAACCTTCGGATAAGTATTCATCTAAATCATTTAATGATAATCCTGAAACTAATCTGTCTGCACTAATAACAGAAGTTCTTACTAAGTTATTCTGAGCATTTTGAGATACGTTCTTTCTAAATTCGCTTAATTCATCGGCCCATTGATCATATTTCTTATATTCAGGGCATGGACAGTGTTGTATGGTAAAAGCGGTGCTAAAGTTTGGAAAATGTCTATCCACTTCAAACTTTGTTGCGAAAGATCTCACATCTTGAATTACCGCTAAAGCTTCCCTGTAGACAGATTCAAAATCTTTTCTATGAAGTGATTTCTTTAAAATTTCATAGATGTCCTCAGAACTTTTAAATTTATCTTTCTTTCTAAAAGGTTTAGTATGGTGCCAGTAAATTCCATGATAAATTTGTTGTTTCTGTAATTGATTGAGTACTGTTCCTTCTAGCAAGGATTGTGAAATCACCCAAGAAATTTCATGATGTCTCGGATGATTATCGAATGAGAATTTCTTAGGTGTGTCAATATGAATTCCGTCTTCATATAAAAATTCATCGGGGTCTATTTTTGGACACTTTTTTATCCATTTCTGAAATTCTGGATCAATCTTTCCAATATCATGTAAAATCCCTGCTATGAATGCAGCTTGCAATATTTTGGGGGATTTAATATGAACGGAGTTTAGCAACTCCATGGCGATGTAACCAACAGCAAACAAATGTTTACTTAATGGCTGGGAGTGGGTATTAGCAAGAAATTGACTTGTTTTGACAGGTAATGGGTCCATAATTATTTCCTTTGATGTATAGTTTACTGGAACGTGGCCACGATTATTGAATGCTTTTTGCCGCCCAACTACCCAAACCAATTCACTTCTTGATCTAGATCTAATCCAATGGCAACTCACTGCTGTATTCTTACTAGCAGTTTTTCTTAACAGTTTTTTAACAGCGTTAAGTCCTTCTTGAGTAATTACTGTTTGCCAAGCATTATCACCAATTCTATCAGCAAAAGCATCAAGAACCCTCCTTGTACGGTTAAGAGCTTTCTTCTCACATTGAGAAACAAAGGTTACCATCATAAGTTTTAGATATCCCAATCGTTTTTCAGTGCCACTGTTTTTACTTGATTAAACATAAAATCTAGGGCTTTATGATCAGTAAAAATCTGGATTACTTGTTGGCGAAATTCTTGTTCAGTTGCACCTTCCTTGGCACAAATAAATGCCCATGGAAGAATTAGGGTGTCCTTAACTAAGTCAGCCACATCAAAAACAAGAGCACCCCGCCTAGTTTTACCATGCATTACAGCAAATCCATGGGGGATGCCTAACACCCAAAGGGTAGTTGCTCCTAGACCATAGGCAAGATAGTTTCCATGATTTAAAAATCCATTAGCAGTATCCCCTCCTTTATGTGACCGTTTGAATTGGCTTTGGGTTGTTGTAATGGCAGCAAAATGGTAAAGTTGCTTTGTTAACCGCGCTTCAGATTGAAGCAAATCGGAAACTGTAGTTGCCCCCCTGCAACGTTGGCAATACGCCTCAAGTGAATCTTCTATTTTTTCGATAGTAAATCCTTCTGCAGCTAGGTTACGATCTTTTTGCCAAATCTTAATTAAGAAATTTATTCGCGCAATTTGAAATATTTTTGCAGCCTCCAGCCGTTTTTTTTCATCAAACCAAAAAGACATCCATCCCTGAAGATATTTTGTAGGCCGGTATTCTGACTGGGGAGTTAACCATTCAATCTCCGTTCCCATTAGAAGCGGAGTCCCACCTCCTCCACAAAACCCAATCAAAACCCCTGCTTTTGCTAACATTCGTGCGGCTGCTTGAGTAATTGATGTGCCTGTACCTAGTAATAGACAGGTGGTATTAGCGATTGGAATGTTCCAATATTGGTTGACTGCTTCGGCTTCGGCGAGATATAATACCCTCCCATCCTTCTGCATCACTCGACATTTCTCCAAATAGTAAATATTTGACCTTTGAGAATGCAAAATAGCTTTTAAATCTGTTAATTGTTTCATTTACTGAAGGATGTGCTTAGAATGAATATTTGGGAACAGTAATTTATTTTGTTTTGGTCGGAAATCAAATCATATTTTAATCGGCCGACACAATCGGCTCTTTCCAGCAGTTCGCTATCATGTATGGACCCAATAATTCTTCAAGCAACTATTCATTCACCACTGAATCATCACACTTGATCATCAAATTTGTCTATGGGTCAACCGCAATGGAATTCATGCAATCATAAAATTGATACTTTTCTTCCTAAATCAGTGGCATCTGTGTCCTTTTGACGCAACCAGTGTGGTTCATCGTCACCATCAAGCTGATTGGCACCACTTCTCATGGTGGCATTTTCCTCTTGGTTATTGCAGAAAGAGGGATCCTGACCTACCAGAGAATCAACCAGTGTTTTAGTCCAAAACCCAGATCATTCCTTACCCTTAACATCGGAGGCCAATAATCTTCCTTACCGGAATGCTTGACGTTAATACGTCTGTAGAATGAACAATTGCCGTTTACTGAATGATTTCGTACTGATTTTGCCGGCAAGTGTGACGTTGGTTGCAGTAAAGATGAGCAGGTTTGATATGTCACGATTGTGTAACTGACTAACGGTTTAAAGGGGAACATGATGAAGTGAATGCTAGTCATTGGGACAGTGTTGGTGCCTGCCGTGTGCAACTGTTGGTGACCTATTTTCCCTCTCCAGATGAACTGTGTCATACTGACCAAAATGCAATCAATTTTCCGGTGAATGATATGAGGGTGGAAGCGAATGAGAGAGGGTGAGGATTTCATGTAGTCCCAAGGATTGGTCAAGAATGATTGGACCGGAGGGAAATTGCCTTCGTTCAAGTTTGGTTCAAGCTTTTGTTAGCATAATCTCCTTTGCCTCAGCCTGAACTTGACGGCCTATGTCCGTCCTCGGATGAAGTATAGTACATCCTGATTGCAAGGGCAGGTCAAATCATTTCAGTCCTCCTTCATCTTTTGAATTGCTCATATGTGATGCATGCCAACCAGTGTACTCTGAAATTGACGGCGACCAAGAATTGGGATTTGGAGAAGAGTTGGAGCAAGCTGCTCGGGCTTCGGGTTTGATGTTGATTGGGCAATCAACGGCAATGCGAGGAGGGCAACCGTCAATGGCATGGAGCATACGTCTAACACAGGCCTTTTAGGTAGGATTTGTTGCAAGGAAAAGAATTGAGAGACTTGGAACAGCATTCCTTGAACATTAAACTACCATGACTGTGATTGAATGTCTCTAGTTAAGTGGTAACAATGGGCCACAATCCAAACTAATACGGGTTTTAAAAATTCTTGGAATATCAGAAAAAACCAGTATTGTTGGTTTCTTTGCAATTTGATTGTCAATACGCATTAAAAAAGTTTTTAGTTTCTGCTATTAACAGTTAAAGTTGGGAGAAATTGATTTTAAATTATCACCCATTTTAGAATGCAAGTTGCACCTAAGCTTAACTACCATACACCATAAAGTTTTTTAGAGGGATTAAACTCTCATCGTTAAATTAAGAGGTTAAACTTCCATGACACATGAATTGGACAATCTTCTAGAAGCATATCGCACTCATGCTCTCAGCCAACGTGACCAAGGTACAGCATTTGAAAAATTGGTTTGTGCATGGCTAGTGGTAGATCCTGTGCAATCA
>MPNP01000050.1 GCA_002239085.1 Rhodobacteraceae bacterium bin131
AGCCTTGGTTTTATGCTCCATCGTCGCACGGTCAGGGATCCGCCGTGCCAGACATTGACGCGTCATGACATTGATTGCAATTGCGGCCATATTTAACCAACTCCCGTGCTTGGGTGTATAGTGAACCTCAAACCGATTGGCGAGACGACGTGCCTCAGCGGGTTTGAATGCGTTATACAAGGTGGACAGTTTGTGCGTGTTCAAATGGTCCATGACGAGGACAATGTGCTTATCGGGAAAATGAACATCGGCAAGGTCTGTCAACACATGGGCAAGGTCCGGCTTAGTTCGACGGTAAGTGACTTTCACATGACGCCATCCCAGCAGTGGAGCCGACAACATGAAGAGATTAGCCGTTCCGTTCCGCGTCTATTCGTAATCGTCGCACGCCGGTTGGCTCGGACGCACTGGTAAAGGGAGACGGGTTTCCAGTGTCTGTTTCCTTGACGTCTCATCCAAGCAGACTAAAACCGTTTGACCATCATACTCGCGATGGTAAACTTCCAGAACATCTTCCATAGCGTAGACAAAATCAGCATTCGCTTTGGGGGGAATGCACCAGGTCTGCTTACGCCACGGCTTTATGCAGTTTTTTTAGCGCCCGACGCACCGTCTCGGTCGAAATCGTGTCCACAATCTCTTGTTCAACCAACTGATCACTTAACCGTTTTAAACGCCACTGAGCATGACCCTCGGGCGGCTTGGAGCAGGCCAACATGACCAGTTTAGCCTCACTCTCACCATTTAGTGTGCGCGGCTTACGGTTCTCTTGAAACTTGCGTTCAACCGTCGCTTCAATCCCCTCCAAAACACATTGTTGACGCACCCGCTCAACCGTTGCAGTACCGACACCAACACTATCAGCTATCGCCTTGTCTTTGTATCGACCACCAGGACGGTGCGCGTTATCTCACAACAGAATCTGAGCCCGTAAGCGTGATTGAGCCGAACCCTTGCCACGCTTGATACGGTCTTGTCAACACTGTTTCTCATCCTCTTCCAAATGCACGCGGTCAATGTTTCTGCCTGTCTTTTCCATCATCATTATCCTTTATTAATCTCCCCAGTTTCAGCTCCAACCATACGACCAGTTAGACATGAACGATGGACCTGATGATTGAGGAAGAATTACTGCTCTCAATTAATTGGTGTTGTGTATTGACAATATGACAGAGAATAATGCAAATTAATGACATCACTTCAACGGTGTCGTGATACTAGGATTATTGTTTGAAAAAGAGGGTTTATAGTGCTAGAAGCACAACTGCAAAGGGGTTTTAGGCAAAAAAATTATGGAAATTCTGGTCTCAATGTCAGGTTTAAACATGGAGCGGGTGTTGTTTCTTCCTAGTGTAATTGTAGGCAATAATGATGTGTATTGTTTACCCATTGCACGAGATGGTGAAACGGGAGCCTAGAAAAATTGTGCGATCCTCATAGATCCAGAGTTTGGAACTGCATGTGCAAATTTCAAACCTGGGGGTGTGATTACCGGTAATATTGGCTTGCTATTGTTTGTCTGGGGGAACTTCTGACCTCAGTCAGGAAATAAAAAAGTGGTGAATTTCAGAGGTATCTGACAACAAAGGAATTCTTTGGGCGTTCCTGGCAATCTGACGAGGAGCTCTTGGCCGAATTCACAGCAAAATCTACTTTTTGCCAAGATGTTTTAAATTTCATCCGGAAGGTTTTTAAACACTGTTTCCCTTATCATTTGGAAAACATCACTTGGAATACGGCATACTCTTTTCTTTTTGTCGGGGATAAGTCGATACGTAGATACAGTCATTATGTGCGAGCAAACGGCCCACGTGTCTTCACCATCAAGGGGGATTTCATTTTCACGGACCATTCCGGTAAATTTTGTTCAGCCGTGCTGAGGGGTATAACCAACACCGTGCCATAGATTCTTATTTTTCTTTGAGAAAATTATGACTGGGTGTCTATTTTTTGTCAAACCCAAACTCTTTGGGATATTCAGTTTCTGGCAGTTCACACCAATATACTTCTGTGATCCTGGGATCGCGACTGATTTTAAGTGTTGGTTTCTTGTCCGGTGTGTTTGTCATTTCAGCCTGTCCATAAGTTAATTACCGCTCCAAGGAACATAAGTGTTGACATTATTTTTTTTTCTCCTCATAATCATACCCATAACCGGGGTCTAATTGACTACCGTTTCTCTGCAAGGGGAAGTAATGAAGAAGGGCGGTTTTCCGCCCTATCTTTTTTACGGGCCAGTAAAACCAAAACCGGATTTGGGATAACACCACCAAGATCATTCCCCTAAAGTTCAATTTTTATGTCCCTCAGCAATTCTTTCAAGTAAGCCTTATAAGCATCGCGCTTGTCTTGCGGTATATGGCTTTCGATCTAGGCGACTCTCTCCTCCAAATTATCATCTCCCATCAATTCATCTGGAATATCCGCAATTTTGACGAGGCACTGGCGCAAAGCCCAACTTGCCAATTCATTATCACCGACCGTGCGGTCCAGCTCAACCGCATTGGTGCTGTCATAAACTGAAGTTTGTTGGATGTCATCCAGTTATCAGCTTCTGGAAAGTTCTCCCAATTATACTCTTCCAGAATAACCCTTATGAACTCGGTACCTGATTCCCTGGCGAAGATACTCAACGAACGGACTGACTGGTTCGGGATCTGAACCTTGTTTTTCAGCACATTCCATGACTCGTTTCCCAAAGACATCACGTTGAGCTATGGATTCTTTCTCGGCAGAAACCATGTAATACGCATACTTACCACCAATCGCCAACATCTTATATCCATAGTCGGCATTATAAGGGGGATTGTATTGACAATTAATAGCTTGGAATATTGGTGGCTTGGTCACGGCCTCGCATATGGATTTGATGGGTTTACCTAGTTTTTAGCCTTGTCAATATTGAACTTTAATTTCCACATCCTGGCTCTTTTTCCCCGCTGCCGAATCCAAAATCTGATACGCCTTTTGGTCTTCTACAGGAGGGCTAGACGAGGCCTGTAGAGTTATTGATAATGTCAGGGAATTTGGAAAATAGTGCTCAAATAGTTACTTTTTAGGGAAAAACTGATTCAAAACTGAAAAATTACCCTTTAAGAGGTAACCAGGCAATCAAAAGTTGAAGTACAGTCAATGAAAAAAGTGTATTTCTGACTTAAAATAAAATTTACTGAGTAAGAAAGCAGGAATACACCAAGTTTATAAGGGTTTGAATTGCCGAATATTTTTCATTAATAATTTCAAATTCCGATATACATTATTTCTGTGGCCGATTATGATTACGCGCATTTCTTCATCATTGAATTCATAGATTATACGAAAATCTCTTACTCGGGCGCGATAAAATTGATAACTTGATAATTTTTTAACTCCTTGAGCTTCCGGGTCAGCTTGAAGTTTTTCAATTCGGGTAGATATTTGATTGAAAAGAACTAAATCTCGTCTTTCCAATTTGTCAAGAAAAACTTGGGCAATGCTTGTGAACTGGAGATTACGTACTCCTTATGCGTTCAAAAAACTTCTCTGATTCCTCTACACTCAGCATTCCATTCTTCTTTGCTTCGACGGCAAGTTCACCCCAAATTTTATCATCTTCTATATCCCATTCTATACGCTCTTGGATCGCAGAATGTAAATATTCCGTGACAGTCTGACCATACTCTTCGGCTAGGGTTTGCAAGTAATCATGTAAATCCTCTTGGACAGCAATGACCATATCAGGTGGTGTTTTATCACTCATAGTGTTCTCTTCTCTGACTAGAATGTGGTAATCATGATTAAAGTTTTACGTCAATCAGGATGAAAACCAATTCATTTATATCATTATGAGTAGTAAAGCTTATTTTATAATATTTCAAGGAAATAATTTTCCAACCCGGACAAGTCTTGATTGTGGCAGCTTGTGATACCATGAGGTTGGAAACAGTGTCGGCTTTCCAGTGAACATGAACCTGGTTCTGAAACATCTTTAAAACACAATATTATTGACCCTGCTACTGCTAGCGACAAAAGAGGTCGAACGAAAAATAGAATAAGAGATGAGGCATGCAAATTGAGTTTAAGTATGAGGAAAAATATCAAAATTTTGTTTTGGAAGTTAAGATTAACAACCTCCAACATAGAGGGCTTGGTTGTGTCCGAGCATATGGTGCTGATGGATTTACCCCCGAGTAATCACCTCGTCTATGTTACCCTATGATATTTGCCTCTGGTGCTACTGCTTCATACCCCGAGCCGAAATGAAGCCTATGAATCCATAGACTAATTCCTTAATCCAACTCCCTAATGACCAAGCTTAACAAAGGAATGCGAGGTGAGATCTGATTTAGAAAAGGTCAGGTTAATTGTAATATTCACTTTTAAGGGAAAACTTATTGAGAATGAAGTGTCTAGGAAATCTGCTATTTTGGCAAGTTGCTGGATTAGCATACTTGCGACCAGTGACTAATCCTTTTTAAGGACCGGCTGAATCAAATGCTTACTCATTCTGCTCAATGCTTGCTCAATTCACTATTGTATATGTTATCACAGAGAAACATTGAACATATTCTCAAAGAACATAACCCTTGTTACGGAGACCGGATGCAACTCTCTCAATGGCCTGACCTAAATTGTGGATGATGAAATCCACATCCTCTTCAGTTATTGTCAAACCCGGAGACATGATATTGAGCCGTTCAATCGGACGGACAATGAGCCCCAATTCTTCTGCAGCGTTCGCAATCAGCTTGCCGATATCCAACTCACTCGGAAAACACTCCTTAGTTGCTTTATTTTGGACATTCTCAACACACCGCATAAGCCCCATTCCGCGAACATCACCGACCATAGGATATTCACGCAGAGATTCGATTTTATTGCCAAAATAAGTCCCGATAGATTTGGCATGATCTAAAATGTTATCGCGTTCAATTATTTCGATATTTTTCAAAGCAGCAGCACAGCAAACGGGATGCCCACCGTAGGTAAAGCCATGAGGGTAGTATCCATATGTCTCACCGGTCGAAATAACATCATGGATATGATCTGAGTAAATCACCGCAGAAATAGGAAGATAACCGGACGATAAACCCTTCGCTGAAGTAATTATGTCAGGAACAATGCCAAATACATCCTCGGAAGCAAACCAGTGTCCAAGACGTCCAAATCCAGTGACAACCTCATCGGAAACATACACAATATCAAGCTCTCGACATAGTTCTCTAATGCGGTTCAGGTACCCGTTGGGTGGAACAATTACGCCACCTGCCCCCATGATGGGTTCAGCAAAAAAACCACCAACCTTGTCCGGACCAATTTCAGCAACTTTATCTTCAAATTCATGGACCAAAAAGTCACAGTATGCAGCTTCATCCATATCGTTTGGTGCCCTGTAGATGTAAGGCGTTGAAATATGATGTATGGTATCAGTGATGAACTGAAATTGCGAAGTACGGTCCGAAGCCTTGTAACCCAAAGACATTGAGGCATAAGTTGAACCGTGATAAGCCTGCTTACGGGCAATCATATGAATTTTTTCAGGCTTGCCCCGACATCCTTGATAAAAATGTATGAGTCTGAAAGCACTATCAATGGCCGTTGACCCACCTGTTGCAAAGTGAACTCTGTTCAGGTCGCCTGGTGCTAGGCAAGCCAGTTTAGCCGCTAACAACGCTGAAGGTTCATTGGCCATATCTGTGAATATTGAGGAATATGAGAGTTTTCTCACTTGTTCAGCGATGGTTTCAGCCATCTCTTCATTACCGAGGCCTATATTATTGCACCACAATCCCCCGATCGCATCAAGGTAGGTTTGACCGTTGGCGTCAGTAATGTGGTTGTCTAAACCTTCTTTAATAACGAGAGCACCATCTCTTTCAAAGTTTCTGAATAGGGTAAAAGGATGCAGATTGTGTCGGCGATCTTTTTCCCAGATTTCTTTGGAGGCGTCATTAATTAATTCGGGCATTGTTTCTTCCTGAAGTTAATTCAAATATTTATCGCTGGTTTTGAATAAAAAAAAGTTCATTTATCTAACGAACGAGCAATTAACTCTTTCATAATCTCATTTGAACCCCCGTAGATCATTTGCACACGAGCATCGGTGTAAAGCCTGGCAATGGGATAGTCAGTAATATATCCGTAGCCCCCATGCAATTGCAAACATTCATTGATAATTTCATTAGCAGTTTGACTCCCCCAGTACTTCACCATTGATGCTGTTGAGACTTTAAGTTGGTTTTGTTCCACTTGAAGAATACAGTCATTAATAAAGGTTCGCAGTAGTTCAGCCTTGGTCTTCGCTTCAGCCAACTTAAAGCGAGTGTTCTGTAAATCCATAAGACGTTGCCCAAAGACTTTGCGGTCCTTGACGTAATTGAGTGTTTCATCAATGGCGAGGTCGATCATCCCTAATGCACCAATTGCAATTAATAATCGTTCCCACGGTAATTGCCGCATAAGTTGATAGAATCCTTGCCCTTCTTCTTCACCAAGCAAGTGAGTCTGGGGAACCATTACATCATTAAAAAACAATTGCGCCGTGTCATTGCCGCGTTGTCCAAGCTTGTTTAAGGGTTTGCCTCTTTCAAACCCCTCAAGGTTTCGAGTATCAATGAGGATAAGTGAAACTCCTTTAGCACCAAGAGATTTGTCTGTTTTGGTTGTTAAAACCACCAAGTCGGCTGACAATCCATTAGTAATGAAAGATTTGGTTCCATTAATACAATAATGATTACCCTTCTTTTCGGCAGTAGTCTGGATTGATTGAACATCGGATCCACAGCCTGGTTCAGACATTGCTAGAGCACCGATGATTTCGCCGCTAACCAATTTTGGCAACCAACGCGATTTTTGATCAAACGACCCGTAATTGACGAGATAGTGAATGACGATTGATTGAATGCCATAGCCCCAAGCAGAATCTCCACAGCGACCCTGTTCATAGAGTGCAATTGAGTCAAATCCGAATGACCCTCCACTGCCACCATACTCTTCGCTGACTGAACCACCCATGATACCGAAATCACCTGCCGCCTTCCAGAAGTCTCGGTCAACGATCCCATTACTCACGAAGTGTTCCATTTTGGGAATAAGGTGTTCCTTGTAAAAGTGCTGAACAGATTGAGCAAACAACCCGTGTTCTTCGGTTTTCCACGTAGAGGTTTCTGTCACTAAGCTCATAGGCAATATTCTCCAGTTTTCTCTAAAATTAACTTCATAATAGCAAGCCTAGCTTCAATTAAAACGATTAGCGATTATAGGATTTAATGTGCTTAAAGAAGATTTATACTCATTTTTAAATCACCCTTATCACAAATCACAACACTCTTTCTCAAACATATCTAAATGAGTTCAACCACAATTATATCAATTTAATATTCTTCAATTTGCCTTGTCACGTGATACCATTTCTCACCTTTATGTGAGCGGCCAAAAAAATGGAATAATCAAGCTCGCAAGAATCCCCGTACAAATTGTCAAGGGTAAGCCGATTTTGAAAAAGTCCTTAAATTCATACCCACCAGGACCATACACCAAAGTATTAGTTTGATAACCAATTGGCGTTACAAAACTTGCTGAAGCGGCAATCATCACGGCAACAACTAAACCACGTGGGTCAACTCCTAAACTCCAGCCAACACCGATGGCAACAGGAGTAAGGATAATTGCTACCGCGCTATTGGAAAACAGTTCAGTCATCACTGAAGTTAAAACGTAGATAACCCAAATGACAATAAAGGGTGGCAAGCCAACGAGCCAATAGGAGAAAAAATCTCCCATGAGAGTCATACCACCAGAAACATTTAAAGCTTTGCCAATTGCGAGCATTGACCAAATCAAAACGAGTAGGCGTGCATCGGCAAAATCAAAAGCCTCTTCGGCATCAATACATCGGGTAAATAATACCACAGTCACAGCGAGAATACCTAGCAGGGCGATTGGAGCCAATCCAAATGCCGCCCCAAGAATAATTCCTAAAAAGGACGCAATTACTATGGGTGCTTTGCCTCGTCGGTAAGGTAGAGAAGAGGGTTCAGCGACCTCAACAAGTTTGAAATCCTCTGCGAACCGGCCCATGTCTTGAATCGAGCCCTCAACGAGTAAGGTATCACCGACGCGAAGTGCGACCTCGGTAAATTGTGGAATTGATTTTTCCGTTGGACGATGGAGAGCATAAGGATATATATTGTACTTGCGACCAAGGTCCAAATTCTTTAATTTTTTTCCAATGATGGTGCATCCCGGTGAAATAAGAACCTCCAAAGCTTTTGTCTTTTTGGCCGAAACTTTGTTGATTGAAGCATGTATGTCATCATCCTGAACATCAGATTTATCTGCTTCCTCACTTGTCTTACTCAGACCATAACGCTCAAAGATGACTTCCATTTCGGTTGCCACCGTTCGCAGAACTAAGCGATCACCAGTTTTCAAAGCACCATTCATAACCGCGGCAAAGCACGATTCATTATCGCGATAAATATCAATAACCCTGACTTCCCGGTGTGAGAATAAACTCACATCTTTAGGTCTTCTGCCAACCAGTGGGCTTCCTTCAGGAATCACAACATCAACAAAAAAATTCATTTTGCTACGGTCACGAAGAAACTCTGCCATTGATTCGCGATCTGGCAAAAGCCTTGGTGCAAAGATGATCAAATATATTATGCCAAATGTTGCTAGTATCACGGCAAGGGGTGTCACTTCAAAAAGTGTAAACGGTTCAAGTCCCTTTGCCCGTGCAACACCATCAACCAACAGGTTGGTTGAAGTCCCGATAAGAGTACACATTCCTCCAAATATCGAAATGAACGACAAGGGTATCAGTAATTTTGATGAAGTCGTATTCAGTTCTTTCGACAGTTGAACGACCAAGGGGATGAGGGCTAGAACAACCGGAGTGTTGTTCATAAATGCTGAGGAAAAAACCACAAATATTATCATCAACCCAATCGTTAAAATTGGGCTTGATTGACTCTGTTTGCTGATAAACTCGTAAACATCCGAAAGAACCCCAGTACGAACTAAAGCACCCGATAGGATAAACATGGTACCAATGGTCCAAGGGGCAGGATTGGAGAATACAGTTAAGGCTTGTTCAAACGAGAGAATTTGGAGAACAAGTAGAATCGAGATACCACCAAGAGCAACAACCTCAATGGGAAAGGCATTCTTAAAGAACAGAATAAACATGCCAATGATAACAAGAAACACCACCAATGAGTCTGAATGGGTGATTATGAAATCCATTACAATAACGGCTCTTTCATTGGCTCTAAATCCCAAGCGCTTGCACAGTTAGTCATACCAACAAATTAATTCCTATGAGTCACGGTCTCCAAATGCAAATAGCTGGGTATCAAAAGTTGAAGTACGGATCTGCAATTAAAGTTTAATATAACCTAATTCTGATCAATAAATAAAGTTTAAAAACCACGAAAATCAGCATATTCAGAGATATCCAAGCGCGACGTCTTAAATGAATTGACCCGGTTTGTCTTGTCATTATAGCCAATTGCTATGCCACAGACGACAATTTCCTCCTCAGGAAGTTCAAGGTGTTTATGAATGCACTCGCCATAATTTGCCAAAGCACCAATCCCGCAGCACGCTAAATTTTCTGTTTGCGTGGCAATAAAAATGGTTTGAAGGGCCATACCCAAATCCATGAAACATCCTTTGCCCAAATTTTTTTCAATGCTGACGACAATGCCTATCGGGGCATTAAAAAATCGATAATTAGATCGAAACTGCTTCTTTCTCGCTTGAATATCTCTTCGATCAATGTTCAATGCTTCATACAGTCCAAAGCCAGTCGCACGTTTGCGTTGGAGTAAGTGGTCAGGGAGTGGAGTTGGAAAGTAGGAGTATTCTGACGTACTTGGAGTATCATTGTCAATGGCTTCTTGGAGCACCGAAATCAAGTCTTGTAGTGGTTTATTAGTGAGGACTGTAAAACGTCCAGGTTGGAGGTTGGCCCCACTCGGTGCACTTCGCCCGATTTGAATAATGCGTTTGATTGTTGCGAGTTCTACAGAGTCTTTTTTGAAGCCTCGAATTGAGCGACGATTGAGAATAATTTCTTGTAAAGCTTCCTTGGACATTACACTAAAATAATGAGTTTGGTCTGTTTGTGCATAACATCCAATAAATTGTTGCCGCAAGAATAGCTTTGAGTATATCCCCTGGAATAAAGGGAAGTGTAAGCCAAAATGATTCTAGAACTGTTTTTTGCAAAATGATTGCCAAACCAAGAACTCCCGTTATGTGAATAACGATTATACCGCCAACAAGACAGGCAACAAAACCTCGCAAAAAAGAATTATCAATCGCTTTAAGTTGATGAATCATTGCGCCAATAACCAAAGCTCCTATTGGCCACCCAATCAAGTAGCCTGCGGATGGAGAAAGAAACACCCCCAATCCACCTCTCCCTCCGGCCAAAAGTGGAACCCCAAGGGCCACCAATATCAGAAAAATAAAGATAGCTAAAAACGCTCGCCAAGGACCCAAAACACACCCCGCAAGCATTACTCCCATTGTTTGGGCAGTAATGGGAACCCCAACTGCCAGAGTCAATGCAGGCACAAATGCTAAAGCAGCGGTTAAGGCCGCAAACAGTGCTATAAATGCGATTGTTCGTTCCATTTGATTCCCTAAATTTTACGTTAATTATGTGCCCGACGAGCTTTGATCGCCTCGGCAACGTGCTCACTATCATCTAAGGTCAGGCACACCAAGGGAAATACCATTCGCCAATTGATTGGTTTGACAGAACGAGATCGCCACGAGAAGCCAATTTTTTTTACAATATCAATAATTTTGGGAATGGTTCTAATTGCCAGACCTATAGTCACACTGACAATTGATAAGTCTAGCCCTAATTTTGCGAATGGTTTTAGAACTCTGTTTAATAGGTTAATCATGTCATCAAGACGAGTTGTCATCGTAACGAGGTTGGCCAAACCAAATACGGCTAAGAGCCGCAAACCTATAACCAGCCCTTCGTTGAATGTGTTGGTGAGCAGGTGCCACAGGAGGATGACAATTAAAAATGGATAAATCGGAAGTAGTTTCCAGAGGGCAAAAATGAAGAACCTGATTCCAACAATTAGCTTTGCCACAATCACAAAGGCAAACCCATACAACATGAGAAGAGGTGAGTGGATGAGATACATCACAAGGGAAAATATCATTAAGAACCCAACCTTATAGCCGGCTGGTATTGAGTGGTACGGTGTCCTAATTGGCGAGTTCAAAGTCAACATCTAAGTCACCGAGTCTATTCATTTCACATTCGAACGCTTCTAAAACATCCTTCGGACTTCCATCCATGTGGATTTTGCCTTCATCAAGCCAAATGACTCGATCAAAGTTAGCAATGGATTTCGGGTCATGTGTGATGAGCACAATCGATTGTTCAAGAGCGGCCAAAAAGCGATTTAAGATTTTGACGGTTGCATGGTCCGGTCCGGTAAATGGTTCATCTAAAATTATAAGTTTGGGTTGCATTGCTAATACTGAAAGGAGGCATAGAAGATGCTTTTGACCCTGGGAGAGTCCGTTGACTAGTCGGTCTGCCCAATCGGCCTTACCAAAGGCATGTAGAATTCGCATTGCCTTTGCATGAGCCTTGGATTTAGAGCCTTCAATACTCTCAAGCCCGAACGAGAGTTCCTCAATGACAGTTGGAAAAATGATTTGATGGTCAGGATTCTGAAACACCATCCCGACATTTGAAATCGCCGCTTTGCGATTTTTTGCAACGTTCAAACCCTCCACCAAGACCTGACCACTTGTCGGGGTTAGCAAGCCACCCATAAGCCGAGCAAGGGTTGATTTGCCCGAACCATTCCGGCCAACAATTCCAACCCGGGATTCATGAATTTGCCAAGTGATATTATGGATAATTTGTCGACCACTGACTTGAAAGCTGACATCTTTCAATTCTAAATGCGCGTGTGACATAATTTGAATAGTGAATATTTTTTGTGTGACGAACCGAAAATCGCTACATTCTGCCGGGAAACTTCAGGGAGATTTGAAGCCCAACAAAAGTAGCTCTTCAGATTATTTTTGCGACAATACTTCAATTAGTTAATTATCATTACTTTAACACCATTGAGCATCGGGTTAATTATATGTGCCTTCACGAAAAGCTGTAATGGGTTTTATATATTGGTCAACCAACTGCGTGGTTATAGAGAAAGGGTTATATTGATGGATACCAGAACAAAATCATTAAGACGCTCGGCACTATACATGCCTGCCTTGAATGAGCGGGCGATGAATAAAGCAAGGAGTATAAATACCGATGTAATTATATTTGACCTTGAAGATTCTGTTGCTCCCGAGGCCAAAAAAGAAGCGCGTGAAAAGGTAATATATCAACTGAATCAAAATGGATACGGGCACCGAGAGCTAGTCCTGAGAGTGAACGGTTATATAACCCCATACTGGGAAGAGGATATGGCAATACTCAAAGACTGTCAACCTGATGCAGTACTCGTACCAAAGGTGAATTCGGCAGAGGATATATTGATTGCATATGAAGCAATTAACACGTACTCGAATCAGTCAAACATCGGAATTTGGCTAATGATGGAAACCCCATTGGCGATATTGAATGCAAGACAAATTGCTCAGACTGCCAAAGAGATTGCCAATCTGCAGGGTTACGTCATTGGTACTAATGATCTCGTGAAAGATACAGGAGTGAATCCTGGAACCAAACGGGAGTTATTATGGTCATGGCTGATGACCCTTGTTGCATCTGCCAAGGCTTATAATCTTGATGTCTTTGATGGTGTTTATAATCATCTAAGCGATGATGAAGGGTTTAAGCTTGAGGCCCAACAAGGCCGTGATATGGGAATGACCGGGAAGTCTTTAATTCATCCCAAACAGGTTGACATCACCAATGAAGTCTTTGCACCGACAGATGCTGAAATAGAAAAAGCTAAGAAGATTGTCACCGCCTTCAACCAAGAGAGTGCCAAGGGCAAGGGGGTTATTTCGGTTGACGGAAAAATGGTTGAGCGGCTTCACCTCAAAATGGCCGAAGATGTTTTAGCTAAAGCAAGAAGAATTAAAGAAAGTAGCTAAAGGTAAATGCAAGGGGGATAATTTTGGGAAAAAATACCTGGCACTGATCTCAGTGCCAGGTAATATAATGAGATATAAAGTTAAGCGTTGACTTCCACTGATTTTCCATCATGGACAGCCGAACCATTAGCTTGACCATTTTTGATCGAAATCTTGCGTGGCTTGTAAGCTTCAGGAATTTCCCTTTGCAGGGTAATATTCAACAGCCCATCAACGAAATCCGCTGACACAACCTTGACGTGGTCGGTGAGTTGGAAATTTCTTTGAAAGCTTCGCAGGCCAATGCCTTTATGAAGAAATACGCGACCTTCACTTTCGGGTTCTTTCTTACCCACGACGAGAAGTTTGTTTTCGCGAACTTCAATGTCAAGTTCACGGGCATTAAAACCGGCCACAGCGATCGAAATCACATACGTTTCCTCAGAAGTTTTTTCGATGTTGTAGGGCGGATATCCCGTTGAAGCAGAATTTAAATCCTGCGAGACAATGCGCTCAAGAATATCTTGATAGCGATCGAATCCAACGGTTGTTTGATAAAGGGGGGTGAGATCAAATCTCATGATAAAATCCTCCATTTGAGCGATTTAAATGTGTGCCCTCCGAATAGGACGGGCGGTTAATCACCGAACCTTACGGCTTCGGATAGGACTCATATGGATAAAGCGTAAAAATTTTCAATAGTTTGGTTTAAAAAAATTATAACATTTTGGTGATTGACCCTCTGGACCAAGGCGTGTTGGAGTGACAGAAATTCTCTGTAGTTCCCATCAGAGTCAGGGGCTAATTCCAATGGCCAAAATGATGTTCAATTTGTGAATTAGGCCGGTCTGCTATGTCCTACCTCAATTGATCCTTTGGCGATGGATTAAGCTTCTGAATGATTTTGTCTCAAAGCCTCATCTAATATTTGAACCGTATGCAGAACAGGAGTTTCGGTTCCCCGACCAATTTGGAGCATACAACCAATATTGCCCGTGGCAATGATATCAGGATTAATGGCTTCAAGTGAATTGATTTTGCGTTCGGCAAGTTCAGCCGAAATCTCTGGTTGCAACATGTTATAAGTTCCGGCCGAACCACAGCATAGATGGCTATTCCTTGGGGTAATCACGTCATAGCCCGCCCGCTCTAATAATTCTATTGGAGTGTGTTTGATTGCTTGACCATGTTGAAGCGAACACGCTGCATGGTATCCAACGCGAACCCCCTTTTTTGGGAGTTGAGGGTAGTCAATTTTATCTAAAAATTCAGTAATATCAACTGATAATTGAGCTACTCGGGCTGCCTTTTTTTGATGGGGACCCAATCGAAAAATATGACCATAATCCTTTATAGTGGTACCACACCCGCTCGTGTTGATAATAATAGCATCTAAATTGTTATTTTGAATCGCACTGTCTAAGGCCTCAATGTTTTTTAAAGCCGTTTTGTGAGTGATGTTCGCCTTTCCCATGTGATGAGTTAAAGCGCCGCAGCATCGCTCTCTTTGAACAATAACTTCACACCCCAATTGAGTCAGCAAACTGATTGTCGCCGAATTAATTTTGGGATTGATAGCCTGTTGAACACAGCCCATAAACAAAGCAACACGATATTTTGTTTCGCCTACCGCAGGAAATATATTGGATCCAATTGGAGCGCTCGGGAATTGACTCGGTATGAGTTTAATCATCGCCTGAAGCCTTTTTTCTGGAACAACCCCAGCAAATGGTTTAGCTATTTTTCCGAATAGCATTCCAAGTCGAAAAAGTGTAGGGTTGGTTAATATAACCGCAATGAAAGTGCGAATTAGTTTTTCTAACCAAGGCCTTTGATAAGTTTGTTCTATATACTCCCGTGCATGGTCGATTAGATGCATGTAATGAACGTCTGAAGGACAGGTGGTCATACAGGCTAGGCATGATAAACAGCGGTCAAGGTGCATAACGGTTTTTTCATCGGCAGGCCGGTTATTTTCTAACATATCCTTAATTAAATAAATGCGGCCGCGAGGACTATCCAATTCGTCACCCAAAACTTGGTAGGTTGGGCAAGTCGCCGTACAAAATCCACAATGCACACAGGTTCGCAGGATTTCATTGGATCGTGCGATGCTCGGGTTTTTGAGTTGTTCAGGTGCGAACTTAGTTTCCAAAAACGTGCTCCATTCTCTGACCTTATCAGGTCAAAATTTCATTAAATATTAAAACCACGGTTGAAGTGATTTTGGGGATCAAATTGTCTCTTTATGCGGGTTGTTAAATCTTGAAGTGGTTTATCCTTGGGATGAAACACTGGCATATGATTGAGTGTTGTTTGACTACCGCGAATGAGTGTTGCGTAGCCAGGAAAAGTACCCAAATATTCTCGTAGAGGTGTTCCTTCGGGTACTAATACCCATACTAATCCTCCACCCCAATCGTAAATGACATCAGAAGTCGTACGCTCACGAATTTTATTGATTTGTTCGATCGCCTCGGTCGGTTTAATGACAATTTTCCAAACATCCCCTGGCTGATTCCAAAACGGTTTAACATTGCTGACATAGTCCCATCCCAACCGTGTTTTTTCGGGATCGGACTCAACATTGATTGAACCCAACGGACTGAGCAAGTGAGTCAACTCATGGACTCTATAATTAACTGATTGAACAGTTCCCTCAATCCTAATCATGGTAACAGAATTTCCATCTTGACCAGAAACTAAATGTGCAGCACCTGAAACCTCATACGGAGAAGCTAGGGATTTCCTGAGTGCATCGAGTCCCTTGAACTCTGATAAGCCCTCAGCAAGAATAACTGACGTATGTTCAGGTGCAGGAAGTACTTTGATTGATACTTCAGTAATAATACCCAATGTTCCGTGGCTTCCACAAAGTAACTTAACGAGGTCATAGCCGGTAACATTTTTCATAACTCGACCGCCTGTTTTGAGTATCTTCCCCTCGCCATTAATAAAGCGTAATCCTAACACAAAGTCACGACAAGCTCCGACCTTCACCCGTCTTGAGCCTGAGGCATTTGTTGCAATCATGCCACCTAGTGTGGAGTCGCCAGTGGTATTCAATAAACCGCGCATATCAATGGGTTCAAACGGTAACATTTGACCGTTTTCTTTGAGTAGTGCAATAATGTCGGTCAGTTTACATCCCGCCCCGGCTATTAAAGTCAAAGCGCTTGGTTCGTACAGCTTTATCGTATTGAACTGTGTAACGTTGATTTGTTCTAAATTGAGTGGAAGCCCAAGCCTTCGGGTTGCCCCACCAACGATCTCAAGTGGGTGGTTTCGCTGTTTTATGAATTGCGCCAGTTCATGTTCATTTGCATAATTCAATTTGCCCGACGCTCCTTTGACTGGTCTAAAGGAAATACCTTAGCCGGATTCAAAAGCCAGTGAGGGTCAAACACATCTTTTATCCGCATTTGAATTTCAAGATCATCATGGGTGAATTGGTCTAACATGAGGTCTCTTTTTTCAACCCCGACGCCATGTTCTCCACTCAGGCACCCATCAAGTTTGACACAAAGCTTGAGTATCTCGGCGCCCAGGAGTTCAGCCTTTGCCAGTTGTCCATCGGCGTTGGCATCAAAAATAATGAGCGGATGCAAGTTTCCATCGCCCGCATGAAATACGTTAGCTACCGCAAGCCCATATTTTTCTGATAGCCGTGAAATACCTCCTAACACTTCAGGCAATTGCGTGACGGGTATGGTTCCGTCAAGACAAATATAATCGCCCAGCTTACCCATCGCACCAAATGCCGATTTACGTCCCAACCATATTTTTTGTGACTCCAATTCAGATTTACTTTCGCGAATTGCTACTGGGTTATGATGCAAAGCGATCTGCTTAATCTGCTGTAGGTTCCATTCGATCTCTTCTTCAGAACCTTCGACTTCAACAATCAGGAGTGCATCCACGCTTGGGTATCCGGCATTGGAAAAGTTTTCGCATGCTTGAATGCAGAGTTTGTCCATAAATTCAATGGCGACAGGTAGAATACCACTTGCTATAATATCCGACACGCAGTTCCCAGCGACAACACTACTATCGAAGCCAAATAAAATCGGTCGAGCCCCTTCAGGTTTCGGAATAATTCTTAAGATTGCCTCGGTCACAACACCGAGTTGTCCCTCGGACCCACAAATTACTCCCAACAGGTCAAGCCCGTTAGAATCAAAATACTCGCCCCCAATATCTATAATACTTCCATCCATCAGGACCATTTTTACCCCTTGAAGGTTATTCGTCGTGACGCCGTATTTAAGACAGTGAGCACCTCCTGAGTTCATGGCTATGTTACCAGCAATCGTACAGGCGAGTTGGCTTGACGGGTCAGGGGCATAAAAGAATCCATCGCCCTCAATTAATTGGGTTATTGCAAGGTTTGTATGTCCAGATTGAACCCTCACAAACCGATTATCATAATCAATGTCTAGTATACGGTTTAACCGCGCGATACCCACAACAACACTATCTTCAGTAGGTAAAGCTCCACCTGCTAACGAAGTGCCGGCTCCTCGAGGTATGACGGGTAACTTTTCGGCGTGGCAAATTGCCAGAATTGCCGATACTTCTTCTGTTGTTTGGGGAAGGACAACGGCTAGGGGTGAACATGAATAAGATGTCAGGCCATCGCATTCGTAAGCTTTGGTTTCAAAATGGTCGTGAATGACTGCATTTGAGCCAATCGCATGAATAAAGCGGTCGATAATTGCCATTTTTCGAGCAATAATCGCACTATTTACATCGGGCATTTCCATTCGCTTAATTCCTCACTAAATGAATTTGCTATTTTATCCAATCCACGTTTGCATCACAATATCAAATAATTAGTCAATTAGGATGCCTTCACTGTAAATTATTATATGCATTATGCTCTCAAAGGGGCTTTTTTTAACAATTTAGTGTCCTACTAAAATAGTTATCAACACCCTTACAATAAAGTGTGTAACTATTCAGGTCAGGACCTGTGTTAGGTGTCTAGAAGTGGACCCTTTTGGTCCCATAACACCAACATCTCAGCGGCATCGGTTGCTAGGGTATCTTGGGCATTCAACCCCAATTGACGTGCCGTTGCAATGAGACGACGCAGTATAGCTCAATCCGTGGCTCCGTCGGCGGAACGAAAGCTCCCCGAGATGGTGTGTTTGCGTTTCACAACGCGGATATCACGCTCCGCCAGAGTGTTCGTTGCCGGCACCTTGAGGTGATGGAGAACCACCCGTGTTCCGTCCCGGTTGTCGTGCACGCGACGAAGCCGGTTATGCCGGTCAGAGAAATTTTTCACTTCTTGTATTTCTTGACATACATCACTCACTATAACTTACTTGCTTGTGGGGATACGGTTGTTTCAAAACTCGGCCAAATATGTTTCAATTGAGCAAATGAGTGTTTGACATTTACAACTTTATATTTTAAGATTAGATTGAAAGAGAGATAATCAATGACACA
>MPNP01000051.1 GCA_002239085.1 Rhodobacteraceae bacterium bin131
TACTAGCTTCTTTCAAGAACAACTTTAAATGGATGTATGCATTTGGTAGCGCTATTTTAGTTATTTTGATTATGTTAGTGATTCCTGTGGTCATGGAAGTTTTCGCCTTATAATCTTTACATCAGGTCTTGAGTTCAGACATGTAATCTCTGAAACTTCAGTTAAATAAGGGTCTGACTCCAAAAAAAGGGCACTACTTTTCCCAAAATCAGGTTCAAAATAAGGTGTTAGAATATCATCCCAATCACCTTGATTAACGCTCAATACTAAAAACTATACTACAACGCATTCGTGACCTTCAAGAAGTGGGATGATAATGTGGGGTACTTCATTGGGGTCATACATGAACTTTTCTGGATCCGTATGCTCAATTAACAGGTTAATTGCAATTTAGATCTTGACAAAATCTGCGTATTTTATTCCTTGTAGATAGAGTAATGATGTCAGGTCAGAATGCTCAATCCTCACATCACTATTTGAAGCGACAATGGGTTTGCTTCTGAAAGCAACCCCCAAACCGGCCGCTTTGATCATCCCCAAGTCATTCGCGCCATCCCCAACAGCAAGGGTCTCAGCACTTGTTAAGCCAAGCTGAGTGGTGAGTTGCTCAAGAACCTTGACCTTAACTTCTTTATCTAAAACCGGTCGTTGAACCTTACCTGTTAACTTGTCTCCATTGACCAACAGGACATTGGCAAAATGCTCATGAAATCCCAGTGCTTCAGAAACACGAGATGTAAAAGCGGTGAACCCACCAGAAATCAATACACAATAACACCCATTAAATTTAAGAGTGGCAATGAGCTGTCTTGCCCCGCTCGTAAAAGTAATGCGATTCTGCCAAGTGTCTTCAATGGTTGCGGAACTTAATCCAGCCAACAGGGCGACACGCTCATGTAAAGCTCTATCAAAGGGGATTTCACCATTCATTGCTTGCCGCGTTATATCGGCAACATAATCTCCAATACCTGCATTCTGAGCCAATTCGTCAAGGCATTCTTGCTCTATAATCGTTGAGTCCATGTCGGCAACAAGCAACTTCTTTTTTCGCAAGTGATGTGGAGTGATGACTAAATCAATAAAGTTTTTGTTAAACTCCTTCCACATAACTATATAATCAGACGGAATTCGTTCAATTCTGAATTCGGCAGCACACTCTGGATTGAGCCATTTGAGATCAATCCCATTCCATTGGGCCAACAAAGAATTGACACTGGTCTCGTTAAGGCCTACCTTTTTTGGCTCAGTCAGAAGGCTTACAATATAATGCATTAGAAAGCGCTTAATGAAGTAATTAGCGAAATAATATCAAGACAATAACAAATGGTTGCAATATGACATCAAACAATAGAGTAGAAAAGCCTGCTGTAAAGCCAAACAATCCTAATTTCTCGTCCGGACCATGTACTAAGCCTCCCACATGGTCTGCTGATGCGCTTCAGAATGCATTATTGGGGCGCTCGCATCGCTCAAAAGAATGTAAAGCCCGTCTCAATAAAGTTATCACTGAGGTAAAAAAGATCCTTGCTATACCCGATGACTACCGTGTCGGTATTGTACCTGCTTCCGATACGGGAGCCGTTGAGATGGCCATGTGGTCGTTACTTGGAAAATTTCCCGTCGAAATTGCTGTATGGGATTCATTTGGTCAAGATTGGGCTAGGGATATAATTCATCAACTTCAGCTCAAAGCAATGTACTATTTTGCTCAAGATGGGAACTTACCCGAACTACAATCCTTGAATTTTGATTATGATGTCGTTTTCACTTGGAATGGTACAACAACAGGTGTACGGGTTCCCAATGGTGATTTTATACCCCATAATCGCAAAGGGTTAACCATTTGTGATGCAACTTCTGCTGCCTTCGCAATGGAACTTCCTTGGGAAAAATTAGATGTTACGACCTTTTCGTGGCAAAAAGTTATGGGAGGTGAAGCAGGCTTTGGTATATTGATTATTTCACCAAGAACAGTTAAACGACTCGAAACATGGCGACCGCCATGGCCTATACCTAAAATATTCCAATTAGCTTATGGGCGAGAATTAATTGAAGGTATATTTGAGGGATCTACAATTAATACTCCTTCAATGCTGTGCGTTGAGGACTTCCTGTTTGCACTGAATTGGGCACAATCAATTGGCGGTTTAAATGCTTTAATCGCCCGGTCCAACGCCAATGCCACTGTAATTGACGAATTTGTTTCGCAACATGACTGGCTTGAACATTTGCCCACTGACCCAGAAACGCGATCCAATACTGGTGTTTGCCTGCGATTTAAGCACCCCAAATTAACTGATGAAACGATATTGGATTTTACAGGTCGACTGGTCTCACGACTGGAAAAAGAAAAGGTGGCCTATGATATTAAGTCTTACAGAGGGGTCCCACCGGGATTAAGAATCTGGTGTGGCGCAACGGTTGAAACAAAAGACATTGAACTCCTTATGCCTTGGATAGAATGGGCTTTTAATGAAGAAATTGTCAAGCAGTAACTCATAAAGGTGAATACATAGAGATGCCAAACAAACCAAAAGTACTCGTATCCGACAAACTGTCCCAAGTCGCCTTAGATATATTCAAAGATCGTGGGATAGATGTTGATTTTAACCCCGAACTTGGCAAAGACCCCAAGCGATTAAAGGCGGTTATCCACAATTATGACGGTCTTGCCATAAGATCAGCAACAAAAGTTACTCAAGATTTACTATCCGAAGCAACCCAACTCAAAGTCATTGGACGGGCCGGAATCGGGGTTGATAATGTTGACCAAAAAGCGGCAACACAGCGTGGGATCATTGTCATGAATACCCCTTTTGGTAATTCGGAAACGACCGCAGAACACGCCATTGCACTCCTTTTTTCGATCGCTCGACAAATCCCTGAAGCAAACGCTTCAATGAAATCAGGCCGTTGGGAGAAATCTAAATTTGTCGGGTCCGAGTTAATTGGTAAAACCCTCGGAGTTATTGGTTGTGGAAACATCGGTACAGGGGTTTGTAAACGGGCTCTGGGACTGATGATGAAGGTGATCGGTTATGATCCATTTCTCACGGAAGAAAGAGCACAAAAACTTGGCATCAAAAAGGTAGAATTTGACGAGGTCTTGCGCCACTCGGATTTTATTTCATTGCATCTACCCTTAAACGACAAGACACGCAACATGATTGATGCTGAAGCTCTTGCCAAAACTAAGAAAGGGGTTGGGATTATCAATTGTGCACGCGGTGGAATTATTGATGAGAAGGCACTTTATGATGCACTCACTAGCGGGCAGGTTGCTTACGCAGGTTTGGACGTATTTGAACAAGAACCTCCCACTGATAATCCTTTACTAAAATTGCCTAATCTTGTTGCAACACCTCATTTAGGGGCTTCAACGGCTGAAGCGCAGGTTAAGGTCGCCCAGCAAGTTGCCGAACAGATGTCCGATTATTTACTTTCTGGAGCCATAACCAATGCCCTTAACATGCCGTCAATTTCGGCTGAAGAGGCTGGAAGAATTAAACCTTGGATTGCTTTGGCAAATCATCTCGGTTCGTTTGTCGGGCAAATCACCAACGAACCCATCATCGCCGTTAATTTACTCTATAATGGACAGGCCACAACGCAAAATACCAATGCCCTAACGGCGGTTGCAATTGCTGGAATTCTTAAGGTGGCCAATCCTGAAGTCAATATGGTTTCGGCTGAATCTGTTGCGCGCGAAAGAGGAATTGTTGTTTCAAGTACCAATCAAACACGGACCGGCATTTTTGAGTCATTTATGAAACTGAATATCCAAACACCCCGACGGACTCGTTCAATCGTCGGAACCGTTTTTTCGGATGGCAAACCGCGCATAATTCAAATCAAAGGAATAAACCTTGAGGCGGAGTTCTCACGGTATATGCTATATACCACAAACAAGGATGCTCCAGGGGTTGTTGGAGTGCTAGGTACAATCTTAAGTAATTACGATATTAACATTGCCAGTTTTAATTTGGGCCGAACAAGTTATGGCGACAATGCCATCGCTCTATTATCTGTTGATACACAAATTGGTGAAGTCACCATGAAAGAACTTGAGGAGTCAGGAGTCTTTAACCAATTAAAAGCATTAGAATTTGAAACGAGTCAGTAGTTTTTACGAAAAACGAGTGGGTATTTTTGGTGTATGTCGAAACTAGAAGCAAATGATAATGGTATCTTCAACCTGTATTCCTTACAAGCCAACCGATAAAGCGGCTAGGTTCGGTTCCGAATTCCAAGTTAAATTCATAACTAGGGCTTTATTATTGGGCAACTGATGGAAACATCAAGCCAGCCTCGAACCTTTGCGCCGAGGAGTCGGGTTGCAGTGGTCGGTTCGGGAATATCTGGATTAGGTGCCGCGTGGCTTCTCTCACCCTATCACGATGTCGTCCTCTTTGAGGCCAGTGACCGACTTGGCGGGCATGCGCTGACAGTCAATGTAGGACAGAACAACCAGCAAATTCCAGTCGATATCGGGTTTATCGTTTACAATCAAGTCAATTATCCCAATCTAACACGACTGTTTGAGCAACTGAACGTCCCCGTTCAAAAAAGCAACATGTCATTTGCCGTTTCGGCAAACAACGGAGAATTGGAGTATTGCAGCAAAAATATCAGTGCTTTATTTGCGCAACCTTCCAACTTTGTGAAGCCTGCTTTTTGGAGAATGTTTCGTGATATCACCGTATTCAACCGAACGGCGTTGGCAGATACAGCTTCTGAATTGAGCATGACTGTCGGCGAATTGATCAACCAAAGAAAACTCGGTAATTGGTTCGAAAAGTTTTATCTACTTCCAATGAGCGGAGCCATTTGGTCAACCCCAAGATCTGAGATGTTAAAGTTTCCGGCGCATCTTTTGGTTAGGTTTTTCGAACACCATGGGTTATTGTCATTGTCGGGACAGTACCAATGGTGGACGGTAACAGGTGGATCACAAAATTATGTGTCCAAACTCGTTGCTGATTTACAAGCACAGGTCAGGCTTAATACACCAGTGGAAGCTGTATTTCGAAGAGCGAATGATGTTTCAATTAAAGCCAAAGGGCAAGAAGCCGAAACCTATGACAGTGTCATTTTTGCTTGCCACTCAGACACAGCATTTGAGCTTCTGCAAGACGGTAATGATGAGGAAAAGAAAGTTCTCAGTTCAATACCTTACCGACGCAATCGGATTGTCCTTCATCAGGATAAACGATTGATGCCTAAACGCAAAGCCTGTTGGTCAAGCTGGGTGTATCTGGCAAATTCACAAGGTGATGAAGAAGAAGCTTCAGTGACCTATTGGATGAACTCCTTGCAAGGGATACCCAATGATACACCGTTCTTTGCCACGCTCAATCCATGTCTTCCGATTGATGATAGTCATATATTTGCTGAGCACCCTTTTGATCATCCACAATACGATTGCCGTGCAGTTGGTGCTCAAGCTCTTTTAAAATCCATTCAAGGGCAAAACAATACTTGGTTTTGTGGTGCTTGGACAGGGATGGGGTTTCATGAGGATGGTTTATTGAGTGCCATCAATGTTGCCAACAAAATGGGAGTATCTCCACCATGGAGCTAATGACTTCATCCATTGTGCGCTCAAAGGTGTGTCATATTCGTAAGGCTCCTGTAGGTAACAGTTTTACCTATGGTGTTGATTATCTTTTACTTGATGAATCAGATCTTAAACATGATAAGAAGGTGAGGTTTTTTTCCTTTGGTCGACCCAACCTCGTTTCATTGTATCCCTCTGACCACTTCCTGGCTGGAGATAATGGAATAGACAAAATCTACCAGTTGACCCAAGAAGCCGGCATAAGTGGCTCTGAACGCGTTTTTTTATTAACACATCCACGCTATTGGGGATATACCTTTAACCCCGTTAGCTTCTGGCTTGTTTTTAATGCAAGCGGTGGATTGCGTGCGGTATTTGCCGAAGTACATAATACTTTTGGGGATCATCATACCTATCTTTGCACTGGCAAGGATGGAGCCGATATTGAGAATGACACGTGGACAGTATCAAGAAAGATGTTTCATGTATCACCCTTTTTTGACATTGTGGGAAATTATCGGTTTCATTTTCAAATTAATACGGACCGCATTGCGATCCGCATTGTCTATGATGATGGACAAAATGGAGGTCTAGCAACATCAATAGTTGGTCCTCGACTGCCCTTTACGGATAGGGAATTAATCCGGGCTCTGTTGCGGCGTCCCCTAGGAGCAGCAAGAATGAAAGCACTCATTCATTGGCAAGCATTACGATTGTGGAAAAAAGGGGTGAAATACCGGCCGCGACCGGAACCGCCGAACAGGAGCATAACGTAATGAATCGGGCAGCCCCTCAAGCTCTGCAAAGAGACGATTTAATCAGAGCGTCAACTATCGCCGGCATGCTTGCTTTTGCCGGTCTCCCACTTTATATCCACGCTCCTCGATTTTATGCAGAAGAAATGGGCGTTGGCCTTGCCTTGCTTGGTTCTATACTTTTGTTCGCTCGGGCGATTGATAGTATTCAAGATCCCTTGATAGGATTTCTCGCAGATCGGTTGCGCACACAACGAGAAATTTGGATACTTGTTGCTGGCTCTTTTTTATTGGTTGGCATTTCATTATTATTTGCTCCACCCGATTGGTTTGAGCCGATTTGGCGTTTGATTTTCGGTTTGCTTGCAGCATTTACTGGGTTTAGTGCGATGCAGATAGCGCTGTATGACCATGGGCTTGCTCAGGCCGAAGGAGCAAAGGGGGGTTACACCCGGATAGCTCTTTGGCGAGAGGCCGGTGGCATAGTTGGGATTTGTCTTGCCGCAGGAGCTCCCTTTATCCTGACGCTTCTGATTGACCCGGCACTCGCTTTTAGCGGTTATGCGATTGTGCTCGTCATATTAAGCATAATTGCATTGGGGCGGATGCGAGGGCGTTGGTTATCCTCTGGTCAATCACTTAATAAAATGGGATTTAGGCAAGCCCTCAGCGTACCCGGAGTCGTTCCCATCCTGATTTTTGGTTTTGTCAACGCTCTTCCAACAGCGGTAACGTCTACGTTATTTCTTTTTTATGTTGCCGATATTCTTGCTGCCGATATCCATGCAGGACCGTTATTAATCATCTTTTTTGCTTCAGCAGCTTCAGCGGCACCTTTTTGGGCACGTCTTGCTGACCGGATCGGTCGAAAGCCGACATTAATCGCGGGTATGACTCTCTCAATCCCAGTATTTATCTGGGCTTGGGTTTTAGGGCCAGGAGATATTATTCCCTTTTATATCATTGTGTTGGCTTCCGGGGCGGCTCTAGGAGCCGACATGATATTGGTTCCGGCTATGCTGGCGGCTCGGATTAGAGGGGGAGGAGGGCAGGTTTTTTCCTTATGGACATTTCTGCAAAAATCGGCTCTCGCTATTGCGGCAGGAGTATCCCTGCCTTTACTTGCACTGGTCGGATATGAGCCGGGAATTGTTACAGAGGTTGACCGTTCATCATTAGCCACATTTTATGCACTCGTGCCTTGTGCACTAAAACTAGTCGCAATTCCAGTATTATTGATTTTTGTTAATGAAAAAAGGTATACAGAATGAAACTTAGACATATTCCTGGTTCCAATCTCCTTTTTGATATGGGTTCGCAAGCGGTGAATGATTATGCTGGCGAAATTCCCCAGTTGGACTTAAGATTATATCTTAATGGTCCAGTCGTTGGTTCTGGAGCATTTTTTGGGTTTGGCGGTCGCTTAGTCCGCCGGTTTACAATTTCCATGCAGGGTGACTGGAATGGCGATAACGGTGTTATTGAAGAGAGGTTTCGCTATCATGATGGTGAAGAAGGAACGCGGTGTTGGAACATGAATTTTGCTAAAGGTGGAGCGTTCACAGCAACAGCCAATGATGTAACGGGGCAAGCTAAGGGATTGCAGAGTGGTAATGCCTCGCTGATGCGCTATAAGATTAGAATACCGAGAGGGCAAGGGGAAATAACAGTCAGCATGGAGGATTGGTTTTTCCTCATGGAAGATGGAACTCTTCTCAATCGTGCCCGCATGACCAAATTTGGCTTAAAGGTTGGTGAGGTTATTGCGTCGTTTCAAAAAGTTGATAATTCATCACCTCTTGACCTGCAGGAAAACGCCCAATGAGGAATCTGAAAGGGAAACGATACTGGTTGGTTGGTGCCAGTGTTGGCATTGGCCGAGACCTTGCCCTGCAATTGGCCAAGGAGGGTGTCGCAATCGTTGCTTCAGCTCGCAATGAAACGGCCTTGAAAGACCTTCTCCAAGAAATGGAACCGGTAGAAACAAGCGCCGGCACCCATGCTATAGTTGTTTATGATGTGACCGACCGCAATATGACCCAGGAAGCCATTGATAAGGTGGGTACCATTGATGGTATCATATATTGTGCCGGGGCTTATGAGCCGATGGCTGCACATAGCCCTAATCTAGAGGCACTTGAGGTCATGGTTGATGTTAACTTAAAAGGGGCTATTCGAGTCCTAGCAGCAATTGTTCCAGTTTTTTTTCAACGCCAGTCGGGTCATATCGTTTTAATCAGCTCCCTTTCAGGTTATCGCGGGCTCCCCAATGCTTGGGGCTATGGTGCTTCAAAGGCAGCTGTGATACACCTCGCCGAAAATTTGCGCTGTGATTTACAGGGGTCGGGAGTCCGTGTTCAAATCTGCAATCCGGGGTTTGTTAAAACGAGACTGACCGATAAGAACGACTTTAAGATGCCTTTTATCATTTCCCCTGCAGACGCCGCAAGGCATATCGTAAAAGGAATGAAAAGGGGACGCTTTGAAATTGCGTTTCCTCGGCCCTTAGCCATTGCTCTTAAACTCTTGGCTTTTCTGCCACTCCCCCTTTATTTTGCTTTGTTATCCTTGAGAGATAAAACAAGGCGCTCACTTGAGACGAAACAAAAATAATAAGAGATTAAATCCATGAAAGGTAATAAAATTTCACATAAACTGCGCTTAATCCAAGCGATCATAAATAAGATTGAATATGGTTCAATCCTAGCAACTCTGCATGATGGCAGCCCGATTGAGGCTCACGGTGCAATTCCCGGTCCTGTGGGTCACATCCACATCCATAATCCACAGTTTTTTCAGCGCTTACTGAGAGATGGCGATTTAGGGTTTGGTGAAATGTTTATGGATGGTTGGTGGTCAACCCCCAATTTAGAGGATCTATTGGATGTCATCATGATGAATAATGATACCATAGCGAAAGGTTTTCCTGGGGGCGGGTTATTCCGGCTTAAGCAAAAAATTATGCATTTACTTAATGCCAATAGTCGCAAAGGGTCGCAACGCAATATTGCCTATCATTATGATCTCGGTAATGATTTTTACCGCTTATGGTTAGATGAAACGCTAACCTATTCATCGGCTTTTTTCAAGCATGAGCAAGAGTCATTGGCTGAGGCACAACGTAATAAATATGCTGCCATTTGTGACCGGATTCTATTGAAGCCGGATGACAGCGTGCTTGAAATCGGTTGTGGTTGGGGCGGCTTCGCTGAATTTGCAGCAATGGAAAGAGGGATTAAGGTGACGGGACTGACGATATCACGAGAGCAGCAAGAATTTGCCCAGCGGCGTGTATTTGAAGCCGGACTCGCTGAGCGTGTTGATATTCAATTGCGTGATTATCGTGATGAGCGAGGTGTTTATGATGGTGTGGCTTCAATTGAGATGATTGAAGCCGTTGGCGAAAAGTACTGGCCAACCTATTTCAGAACTCTTTATAATAGCCTAAGACCGGAAGGTGTCGCTGCGGTGCAGGCAATCACTATTTCCGATCGGTTATTCCCGAGTTACCGAAGAAGTGTTGACTTTATGCAGAAGCACATTTTCCCAGGCGGTATATTGCCATGCAAAAGCGTCATGCTGAAGCAAGCGCGAGGTGCAAACCTAGAAACCATGGATCAGAGGGAATTTGGTGAAAGTTATTCTCACACCCTCCGACGTTGGCGTCAAAGATTTAATGAACGCTGGAATGAGATTTCCGAACTCGGATTTGATGAAAGATTTAACCGCATGTGGAACTATTACCTTGCTTCAAGTGCTGCAAGTTTTAAGACACAAGCAATTGATGTCGTGCAAGTAAGTTACCGAAGACAGACATAATCCTATCCCTACATATGTTCAATGGGTTAATCCGCCTTTATTGAAATACAGTGCGTTATGATACCGCTACTTTGGCAGTTTGATTTTTAGTTTTGAGTTGTATTGATAATCCGACTCAGCAGGAATACGACAATTAGGTTTTTCTCTTACCTGATGAAACGGCTAGGACACCTACAACCGAGAGTCTTTCACCACCCAAGCCGATTCAGTTGAAAGAATAACTATTAAACTTACCTAATTGCCGCGTTGATAAGTCGGTCATGTTATAAGCGATTCTTCGCGGTCAATGAATTCGGTTACAATGGCAATAGATTTCAGTAACTTTGCTGGCTATTGTTTAGTCGTTTTAAGGCCGGTATAAAGAACAAATATTTAATCGATACTATCAATAAGTATGAATTGCCGGATCTAGGAAAGGAGTTTAGAATTATGATTAATGTTGCCGTACTGGGATGTGGTCGTATAGGACAAATGCATTGTCATAACCTGGTGAAAAGTCAAAAACTCAATTTGCACTCCGTATATGATGTAAATCAGGAACTCGCCAAGCAGGTCGGTACGCAACTTAATGTCTCCGTTCGAGACTCTCTTGATCACATTGAGAACAGCTCCGAAGTAAGCGCTGTTGTAATCGCTACTTCAACAGACAGCCATTCCGCCTTGACCGAACGATTTGCTCAGGCAGGAAAAGCGATATTTTGTGAAAAACCATTAGACATGAATATCAGTCGGGCAAAAAGATGTCTTGATTTTGTCAAGCGGATTGGCGGACGAGTTCAGTTAGGATTCAACCGAAGGTTTGACCCAGGTCATCGAAAACTAAAAGTTCTTGTTGAAGAAGGAACCATAGGTGATCTGCATCAGCTTATCGTTACTTCTCGTGATCCTGGTCTTCCGACAAAAGAATATCTCAAATCTTCAGGAGGAATATTTAAGGATATGACGATCCACGACTTTGATATTTGTCGTTTCATTCTTGGTGAAGAACCCGTAGAAATTTTTGCAGTAGCTGATGCCTTGATAGACCCAACCCTCCTTAAGAGTTTGAATGATAATGATACCGCAATGGTGATGATGAAGACACCTTCGGGTCGAATGGCTTATATTAATAACTCAAGGTCAGCCGTGTATGGATATGACCAGCGAATCGAAGCCTTTGGCAGTAATGGTATGCTTATTTCTGGAAATCAACGAGAGAATGAAGTGAGGCAATATGCAAAAACGCAAACCGAAGCGAGTTTACCATATTTGAACTTCTTTGTTGAACGATACCAAGAAGCATTTGCAGCCCAATTTGACTCCTTTGCTGATGCAATAATGAGCGGGGACGATTTTGAGGCGACAATTGAAGATGGGTATTACGCCCTGCGACTAGCTGAGGCTGCTAACTTGTCTTTAAATGAGAACAGACCTGTCAGGGTTGATGAGGTTGAGTGATTTAAAATGCAATCAATTCTTTATCATTACCCAATCATGTACAGTTAGTTTTCAGTGACTTCATCGCGAACCAAGTTTCAGTGAAAAGGAATATGAATTGCTTGGATTCCAGAACATGATGTTCCCCTGTATTGACAATTTACAGCTGCGAGCGAAAAGAGTCCAATAGCACATTTATCTGGGTGCATCAATAAAATTGTATCCTGCGGTTTCAGGAAGAAGTCTGAAGAGTAACTATCGGGGCCAATTAGAACTGAATCAGACCACCACCCAAAGCCCACCTTTTTTTGCAGACTCAACTTGAGCGTAAACAACCCGAACCATATCCAACCCATCTTCAAATGTTGGATAGGTTAAAGCAAGCGCATTGGGTTTTTCACCACGGCTGCGACTTGCAATTACCTCATAAAGGTCTTTGTACAAAGTTGAAAAGGCCAATGGCATTCCCTCAGGATGGCCAATTGTAACCCTACCCGCTCGCAACGCTGGTTCATATAAATATGGAGCTCCTCGCTCCAGAACTTTTGTTGGTTCTTTGCCTTTGGTCCAGTACAGTTGGTTGGGTTGTTCCTGGTGCCAGCGCAAACCACCATATTCACCAAAAACCTGAATTGACAAACCATGAATTCTGCCAAAGGCAAGACCACTCACCCACTGCCTGCCAATAGTTCCATCTTCAAGTCGAAAGGCTGTGAGCGAGTCATCCTCAAGCTTTCTCCCTGGCACACCAAACGCAAAATCGGAAGAAACTCGTGATACCTTCTGACCGGTTACGAAGCAGGCTAAATGCATTGCATGGCTACCCAAATCAAACGTAACTGCTGAAACACCTGCTTTTTTTGGATCAAATCGCCAACCAATTCGGGGGTCATCCTGCTCGCTGGATTCCGCCATAAATCCACCAGCAAACTGAGTAAATATTACCCTGATCTTACCTAAATCTCCTTTTCTAACCATTTCTCTCATTTGGCGGATCATGGGATAACCAGTATACCCAAAATTGACCCCACATACGCGATTTCGCTCTTGCGCTAACTGAACAAGTTCTTCACCCTCCTTAATGGTGAGCGTGAGAGGTTTTTCACAAAAGACATCAATCCCGGCCTCTAGAAAGGCCTTGCTAATTTCAAAATGGGTATTGTTAGGAGTGGCCACCGTTACAAGTTCTATTTTATCTTCTCTATCTCTTTCGGATAACAGCATCTCCTCCCAGTTATGATATGCTCTACTTGGTTCTAAGCCCAACTTGGTACCAAACGCTTTTGACTTTTCAGGATCAATGTCCAGTGCTGCGGCAACAAACTCATACTTTTCTTCAACCGCTGTACCGACCCGATGTGCAAAACCTATCTGGCTTCCTTCGCCACCGCCAACTATTCCCCATCTAAGTTTTCTCACTTTTAGCTCCCTCTTTCAAAATGATCATATGCTTGTGTTACCTAGTTTTATTGGTGATCAAATTACAATGACTGATGACATTAAATGCGTTACCCTTTTGTATCCAATTAAAAATAATCACGCAAAATACAAACCTCTATCATAAGATTAAGAATGTACATTTTTAACGTAGAGAAGAGTATTGAGCGACAATCAAAATGATAGGGTGATTATCAGGACCTGATTGCAGATAATGCAGGGAGGGCGAAGCCAGACCGGAATTTCGGAAATCATTAAAAGCGAATGACAAGAAAAAGAATACTGGGTAAAATATTGGTCAAAAAATACACCATATCCTGCAATGAAGGATTTGCTTTAATCAACCATAATCATTGCATGAAATTCTCAAGCCGGTTTGACCGGCCTTCATTTAGGAGCTAGACATTACGGCGCCATCTGCCGAAATCAGTGAAGCGATTTTCAAGAAAATAAAAACCAAGCATAGCAGATTCAGAAGCAACGACAGGGAAAGTGTTAGCGGATGGTATTATGATTTATTGGTAATATTCCCCTGATTAAAGATAGGATAAAATCAGAGCCCGCGTCTTTTGAGGAAGCTGCTCTTTGACTATTGAGACTGATGACCGACAGGCAAATTCAATATCCGGTTCGGGAAACAATCGCAGAAATTCTGTGATAAAGTGCATGTTACAAGGCTTGAAGCAAAGGGTTCTGAAATGCATGGGAATCACAAGGTTGGGTTGAACAGTACAGACAATTCTCTTCAACTCTTCCAAGTCGATGACAGGAAATCCCCCAGCATGGCTGAACAGTATGTTGACACCTCTGAAAAAATCCATCTGCTCCTCGGAAAAGTCATTACCCATATCCCCCATGTGACCAACAGTAATATCATCAACGGTGAAACGATACATGGCGTTTTGTTCGGCATGACCACGGGGATGGTTGAGGTGTTCCATTGATAAGATGGACTGTATTTTGATACCGTGGGAAATTGTGCAGCCACCAGACAAAGCTATATCTATGGCATCATAAACATGTGCTCCCGACTTCTTTGGTACCAAATGGTCATTATCATGAAAATCATCATGACTACTTGATTTGATAACAATATCAGCTTTGTCTGGAAACGGCTTATAGCCTGAAGTTTCTGGATCGTAGGGGTCAGTTACAATCCTAACATTGTCTTGACTAACGACCCCAAAACTTGAATGCCCGTACCAAGTGATTTTCAATGAACCCTCCGTTTCTATTGAAAGCGGTCTTTAATATAATGTGCGCTCATATTTCAATGACTCAACCAACAGTATAATATCCTTCTTACAGGATTCGTACACACTTATTGAGCGACAATCAAGATGATAGGGTGAAGGGGTGATTATTGGCAATGGAGGAATGGCTAAAGTTAAATCATTGCCAGTTCTTGTTCTAAATCAGCCATCTCAGAACCTCCAGCCATCAAACGACGAATATCATCCCCGGCAAGGTCCTCCTTGGTTCCTGCCCCAATGACCTCTCCTAATGAAAGAAAAGTAAACCGGTCTGCAACAAGCTTAGAGTGAATCTCATTATGCGTTATCAAGATAATACCAATGTTGCCCAAAGCTCGAACGCGTTTGATTGTTTTCAGAACTTCCATCTGCTGCCTTTGTCCAAGCGCCGATGTGGGCTCATCAAGAACTAATACCTTGGCCCCAAAGTAAATGGCCCGGGCAATGGCTAATGTTTGCTTTTGTCCACCCGACATCGTACCCACTGCCTGTTGCGGGTCAGAAATATCAATTCCGATCTTGATCATTTCGTCATGGGTGATCTGATCCATTGTATCCATCTTCATGATACCCACAGGCGCAGGCCCGGAATAGATCTCTCGACCCATAAAGAAGTTTCGCGTAACGGACATCAACTGGTTGAGCGCCAAATCCTGATAGACAGTGCCAATCCCCGCAGATGCAGCATCTCGCGGTGAACGAAAAACGACGTCCTTACCTTCCACTCTGATTGTTCCACTTGTGGGTTGATGAACACCGGCAAGAATCTTAATCAGAGTGGATTTCCCCGCCCCATTATCTCCAAGCAAAGCGTGAACCTCACCCGAATAGACATCCATGTCCACTCCATTGAGTGCAGTAAAGGGACCAAATTTCTTGACAATCTTTTCTAATCGAACCAATGGATGTGGATTTGCATTGTTGGCCACGTCATATGCCTCCCGTAATGCGCTTGCGAATGTTCTCATTGGCAAAGGCAGCAATTAAGAGGACTGTCCCCAAAAAGACCCGATAGTATGATCCATCAATCCACGAAATATAAAATACCGAATTTTGGACTAAACCAAATATCACAGCGCCAAAAATAACCCCAATTACCGAGCCAAAACCGCCGGTCATGACAGTTCCACCGACAACGGCAGCAGCAATGGCTTCCAACTCCTTTAAATTGCCCTTTGCTGCATCAGCAGTATTGGTGTCAAAAACCTGACATGCCGCAAATATAGTGGCACAAAAAGCCGTAAACATAAACAAACCAATTTTAACTTGGTTCACAGGAACACCGTTTGCTCGGGCACTCTCTTTATTATCGCCAGTGGCATAGATCCAGTTCCCCAATTGGGTGCGATCTAGAACAATATAGGTTATCGCTGCCAGACATATCCACCAAGCGACCCGTGCATCTAACCCACCAACCCACTGATTACCAATGCGGTTGACGTTCCAACCCCAATCGTAGAGGAGCGCGAATAGCCACTTAAACGTTTCGCCTCCAAACAGATAGGCAAAAAAGTCATCTTGCTTAAAATCGGGTAGACCAGAAATTTGCGTCGACCCATCATTGAATTCTCTAAAACTGACTTCTGTTAGGCCACGTAATATAAACAAAAAAGCCAAGGTAACAATAAATGAGGAAAGACCCGAATGAACAACGATTTTGCCTATAATCCAGCCAATAAACAGGGTCATGGCGAGAGTCAATAAAAAGGCCATCATGGGTGTCGCTTCGCCTAGTCCAAAGGGAAGGCCCCATTTCATCATCATCGCCATTGACATGCCCGCAAAACCAATCATGGAGCCAATAGACAGGTCAAATTCTCCTGCAATCATGAGGAGACAGGCCCCAATCGCGATGATACCAAGTTGCGAAATAATCGAAAGGTTGTTTTTAATTCCCAGAGGATTAAAAACAACATCACCGGCAAAAATTGCCAAGAAAACCAAAATCACGATCATCCCGGAAAAGGCTCCAACTTCAGGTCGTCGAATGAGCCTTTGTAATGATCCTAATTGCTTACGCCGATCTGATTCCTTCCTCGTTTCTTGCATGGTCGCGAATCTTCTCCCTCCAGCTGTTGTGTGATTCCTTCACATCAATCAAAGAACATGGGGAGCAACATTAATTGCTCCCCACAGAATTTAATTCGCCTTTGATTAGCGATTGACTCCGGCTTGAGCTTCTACTGCTTCAGCATTTGAAGCATCGACAAAACCTGGGCCAGATGGGATGTTACTTCCTGGAAGCATACCCGCGTTACTGTTATAAAGATGTAAAACAATAATCGGAATGTATCCTTGCAGTCGTTGTTGCTGATCAATCGTATACTGAACTTTACCTTCTTTGATCAGGTTAATCACACCGGGTGTCATGTCAAAGCAGGAGAGATGAACACTCGTTCCAACCTCTTCAACAGCTTGAGCTGCGGCTTCACAGACATGTGGGCCCACTGCCAATAGCGCATCAATGGATGCATCAGCTTGGAGCGCCGCGGCGGTTCTCGTTTTGATTTGCGAAACGTCATTGGATACGTCAATCATATTCAACTCCATCCCCATGGCATCAAAGTAACCACTACATCGGTCAACCAAGGCTGTATTAAAGGCTTCCTGATTCAAGCAGAGGGGATTTGTTGCACCTTCTGCCGCGGCTCTCTCGCCTGCTTTCTCACCGGCCAGTCTCTCGGGTTGACCGACGTGCATGAGTGCACCAACATCCTTGGATGACTCTAATCCTGAGTTAATTGTAACAACAGGAATGCCTGCTCCAGAAGCAGCCCGAATTGCATTTCCAAGAGCATCTGGGTCCGGAAGCGAAACAACCAATCCGTCTGGATTTGTTGCTGATGCCGCTTCAATAAGTTTTGCCATGTCAGCCATATCACCACTTGGAGCAAAATTATATTCTAGGTCAACTCCCAAGGCTGCTGCCGCATCTTTGGCGCCCTTTTCAACAACGGGCCAAAATGGGTCAGTTCCTTGCGTGTGTGTTACCACAACATAGCGCTCTGCCATTGCAGTACTTGCAAAAAGTATACCTGCAATAACAACCAATAAACACTTCTTCATGATCTCCTCCAATCTTCAAAAAATAGCGTTTAATTTAACGATTAGTTTAGTTTAACAAGAAAAAAAACATAATTATTATTCTGCTTTGTTAAACTTGGAAAATATTGGCATTGTGAGATAGCGTTGTCAACTAAATAATTACCTTTCCAAGAAACAATTTAGCTAAGTACAAGGATTCTAGATCAAAGTGCTAAATCCATTTCCCTGAGACGATAAACACCAAGCTAAGAACCTATCATCAGGTTTATCGCTTTCTCATTTTCAAATGGTAAGGGCTTGACGAAGCCGCAATCTAAACATGCCTTTGTCTCTCATGGCTTGTGAAATTGTGATCAAAACCACCAAATGAAACAGTTAAGCGCACACAAAACAACGTTTTTTCAAATGCGATCAAAAGGCTCTTGATATTTTGGCCGCTAAATTAATCGCCATTTGGTAGATATGCAGGGCTATCGCATTTAAACTTTTTCAATTTCATTCAATTGTATTTTGGCCCCTATGATGAGTTCCAGTAGATAGCTATCGTTCCATCCGGCTCGTTTCAACTTGCTGCGCATAGAGGACTTTTTCTGCTCCTTTACCACGCGTACCATATTGACGGCCATGCGTCGCATTAACGCCATATTCTCGGCCCCATGACCGGTTCGGGTTCGTTGCTGGTCCTCATTCATGGTTACATCTAGAACTCAATGCAGTGAGTTCTCAATCCGTCCATGACTTCGTCAGTTTTCTTACCCGTAAGAGTCACATCTAGAACCCAATGCAGTGAGTTCTCAATCCTCCAGTGCTTCCATACCTTAGTCAGCAATTGATCCGGTGCCAGAGGTTCGCTCAGCAGAAAATACCGGGTCTCACGGGTGGTCTTGCCCTTGATATTGCGTTCGGCCTGCACCGCACCACAGGCCGCCAACCCCGGCCATACATGGCGCTCCTGTATCCCGTCAATATCCGTCAAGACCCAAGCTTGGCGAGTTTCAATCCGCCCATGACCGGTTTCAGTCACCGCCTCCGAAACAGACATCGTGGCCGCTGAAGGTGGATCGTCCATAGCGAGACGGACATCCTTATGAAGCGTTCCTTGGTGGCCCTTAAGAGCCAGAACATAGTTCCCTTTCTGAGCCAGGATCTCCTTGGCCGTACTTC
>MPNP01000052.1 GCA_002239085.1 Rhodobacteraceae bacterium bin131
AAAATAGCCATGAACTCTATAGGTTCATACGCTTCATTACATTTTGTCTCGCAATCGCACTATCCCGGTCAGTAATGCCGAGCAGGCTTGCAACCAATCGCAGAAAGCCATCTTCTTTGTGGTCCCGAACACCGTCAGACAAAACGATTTCCCACAGCAACTCCAAAACGATTTCCCGTTGGTTAAAGGGTATGTTTTCTTTTATAATGCGTGTGAAGCGCACGGAGTCGGCGGCAGAAGCTTCAATTTCTTCGGCTTCTATACGAAGGGATATGGCCTCAGCGAGTGGAATTTGACAACTGCTTGATACAAGTTCTGCAATGTGCTCCTGTTCGGATAGTGTATAGTCCTTGTCAACCCGAGCGATTCGAACAAGTAATACCGTGAGAGCAAGGTTTAAATCCATCCCTTTAAGTTCTGGAGTTACGGGAGATTCAAACTTATTCAAGAAACTTTTTATATGGTTAATTGGCACGGGAATAGTTATTGTTTTCAAATTGTTGATAGTTGTTCAGAGTTTCTCGAGAATTTATTCAAGCGAAACCATAAAATAAACTGTTTCAATTATTTTTGTACATTAGCCTCCTTGATGGCTGGATTTTCTTGACCCACTCCTCGTACGATGTATCGAAGCGGAAAAATCCAAATTATCCCAAAAAATACATAAAGTAGGATTTCTATCAACCAGTGGAGACGGTCGCTAGAACCTTCCAATACATTCACGACACCAAAAATATAAATGGGTAATACAATCAGGAGTGCGATTAGGGTCAAAATTCGCCGAAGCTTATAGGGCAGAGGTTTCATTTAGCATTCTCACTAAGATATTGGTTAATTGTACTTGAATACAATATTGTGTCCTCTCGTAAGGGTGAGGTTGAGACCAAGTCAATGGGGCATTCTAAAATGGTTTCCAACACCGAAATGTAATGTAGTGCAGCAGGTGGTAGATCCTTTCGGTTGCGAATACCCACAGTCGAACATTGCCAACCTGGCAAGGTTTTATATATCGGCTTTAATCGCTTTTGCTTGTTGACCTGAAACGGCAGATAATCCAAATGTTCGCCATCACAAGTGTAGCCAATTCCGATTTTTATTTCTGCGAATTGATCTAAAACATCAAGTTTCATAAGCGCGATGCCGTTAACTCCTGAGTAATCACAGGCCATTTTTACCATCGTTGTGTCAATCCAACCACAGCGCCTCAAGCGCCCTGTGACAGTTCCAAATTCGTGCCCGAGTGAAGCCAATTTCTTACCCTGTTCATCATTGATTTCGGTTGGGAATGGACCTTCGCCAACTCTTGTTTGGTAAGCTTTACAAATTCCCAATACATATCCGAGTTTGTTTGGACCAAGTCCGGATCCTGTCGCGGCGTTACCAGCGACAGTTGATGATGATGTGACATAAGGGTAAGTGCCATGATCAATATCCAGAAACGTCCCCTGTGCACCTTCAAATAGCAAACGCTTTCCCTCTTGTTGGAAGTGTCGCAAGATTGACCAAGAAGGTTTGGCAAATTTGGCAATCTTAGGAGCAATCGTTTTCAATCGTTGCAGTATTGGTTCGGCATCAACGAGAGGGGCTTTCATCCCGCGCCTGATAGTATTGTGATATTGAACGAGCCGGCTAAACGAAGTGTCCAACGCGACGGGATCAGTAAGGTCCCCTATTTTAATCGCTCGTCGTCCCACTCGATCTTCATAGGCCGGGCCGATTCCTTTACCGGTCGTTCCTATTTTTGTTCGACCTGATTGTTCTTCCCTGAGCAAATCAAGCTCAATATGAAACGGAAGCAAAAGTGATGTGTTTTCGGCAATCACCAAGTTTTTTTCTGAGATTGTGATTCCTTGGGCTTTAACACGGCTAATTTCTTCAAGCAGTGAAAAGGGGTCAAGAACGACACCACTTCCGATCATTCCTACCTTACCTTTTCTAAGGATGCCTGAGGGTAATTGTGAAAGCTTAAACTGGTGTTGATCTGTTTTTATGGTGTGTCCAGCATTTTGCCCGCCTTGGAATCGCACTACGACATCAGCTTGCTCAGCTAACCAATCAACAATTTTCCCTTTTCCTTCATCGCCCCATTGAAGGCCTACAACGACTAGATTCTGCAAAGATTTAACTCCTCGTGAACATTCACATGCGGTCTATAAAATTTAAACTGCAACAAAACTATTCAAGCAAGTAAATAATTAGGTCATAATTAACTTGAAATAAGGTTTAAATGGAATACATAATGCCTCCATTGATTATAAACCGTTTGAATTGGACATACTTGGATGAGTAATATCGTTTTGGTCATGCACCTCATACTCGCTTTGATTCTTATTGGCATTGTACTATTACAAAGGTCAGAAGGAGGTGGGTTAGGTATTGGTGGTGGCCCAGGTAATGCCTTGAGTGGTCGTGGAACTCTATCCGGACTCGGCAAATTAACTTGGTTATTTGCTGTGTTATTTTTAGTCACCTCAATATCACTTACGATTCTATCAGCAAGAAACCAATCAGGTGTATCGGTGGTGGATCAATTAGGAACTGGAACAACCGGACAAGTGGGTGGTATCCCTGAACTTAATTTAGGTGATTTAACAGCCGATCCTAATCAGCCAGCCACACCACCTAAAGCTGAATAGTTTTTTCTTGAGCTTGATGGTTGTGAACACTTCATCAATGCTTTTTTATTTTTGAAGTACTGTTGAGCCTTGTTTAAGATGATGACAGGATAGCCCTAAAGGCGGGCTTCACGTCACTTATGAACGAAGTAACGGAACAATGAACTAATAAATTTAAAAATTTTCTTGCAAAGAGTAAAAAAATACTGTCTAATATGAATCCCGTAATGAGGCAACCAAACAGTTGGGCCTTGCAATGCGATTTCTTGTGACGGGGGACCTTCATAATTGACTAGATTTATATTTATTACAGGAGGTGTAGTTTCATCACTGGGGAAAGGGTTAACTTCAGCGGCGCTTGGAGCATTGCTTCAAGCGAGAGGTTTTAAAGTAAGGTTACGGAAATTAGACCCCTATCTAAATGTGGATCCTGGCACATTGAGCCCCTTTGAACATGGTGAAGTTTTTGTCACCGATGATGGCGCTGAAACCGACTTGGATATTGGCCATTATGAACGATTCACCGGGGTTGCCGCCCGAGCGACTGACTCAACAACTTCGGGTCGCATTTATCAAAGCGTGCTTGATAAGGAGCGGCAAGGCCGTTACTTGGGTGAAACCATTCAAGTCATTCCGCATGTAACAGATGAAATCAAACAATTTATTGCTCATAGCGCTTGCGAAACTGATTTTATGTTATGTGAGATCGGTGGAACCATTGGTGACATTGAAGGTTTGCCATTTTATGAAGCGATTCGCCAATTTGCTCAAGAGGGCGGATTCCAGCAGTGTATATTTATCCATGTCACGCTGATTCCATATCTTGATTTTTGTAACGAACTCAAAACCAAACCAACTCAACATTCAGTTAAAGAGCTCAGGTCAATAGGACTCACTCCTGACATTTTGGTGTGCCGTTGTCCGCAACCAGTTCCCGAAAAGGAAAGGAGTAAAATCGCTTTGTTTTGTAATGTTCGACATAAGTATGTGATCTCATCACCTGATTTAAATTCAGTCTATGATGCCCCCACTGTGTATGCCAAGTACGGATTAGATCAGGCTGTGTTGGATGCGTTTGGAATCGATACGGTTCCTGAGGCCAATTTGGCCAAATGGCATGAAGTATCCAAACGGTTATCCAATCCTGAGCGAAGTATAAAAGTTGCCGTTGTCGGTAAATATACGAGTTTGGATGATGCCTATAAGTCAATCCATGAAGCATTGATTCATGGGGGAATTGCCAACAAAGTCAAGGTAGAGATAAAGTGGTATCATGCCGAAAATTTTGAAGATAAAGAGCCAAGCGAAGTTCTCCACGATGTCCATGCTGTTTTGATTCCTGGTGGTTTTGGTAAGCGGGGATCTGAAGGAAAAATCAATGTCATTGAGTATGTAAGAAAGGCAAAAATCCCATACTTTGGCATTTGTTTAGGAATGCAGATGGCTGTGATTGAAATTGCCCGCAATGTTCTCGGGCTCAAAACAGCAGGTTCTGAAGAATTTATTTCCGAGGGCAATGGAAAAAATAAACAATTGATTCCAATCGTCTATTATCTCAAAAATTGGATGCAAAACGGTATTCAAATCACGCGTGATCAAAAAGATCATAAAGGGGCGACGATGCGACTTGGGTCTTATCCGGCTGTGCTGCGAGAAGGCAGTTTGGTGGCTGAATCATACGGAGCAACTGAGGTAAACGAGCGCCATCGCCATAGATATGAGGTTGATGTCAGCTACAAGGAACAACTTGAAGCTGAAGGCATTTTCTTTTCGGGAATGTCTCCCGATGGTCAACTGCCAGAAATCCTTGAGATTAGGGATCACCCTTGGTTTGTTGGGGTTCAGTTCCATCCAGAATTAAAATCACGCCCCTTTCAACCTCACCCGCTTTTTGCCAGTTTTATTGCGGCTGGTTTGCAACGTTCAAGGGAACTCAACACGCAGAAAAACGAAGAGGTTATTCGCGGACACAAGCGGAATGTTGATTCCGACGCGTATTGACATGCTTGAAAATAAGAAAGTCATCACTTTGAAATGGAGTTCGGCACACTACATTGCGTAATGAGAGATTTTATGTGCGACCGGAAAGCATGAAAAAATTTAAACATAAAAACATAATAAATCGGGTCAGTTCTAGGAACAAAGCCCGTCAATCAATCAGTTGCATTGACCATTGCAATGAACTGACTGTCTGCCGTAATGAACTGCCGGAAACAAGCACCATCTCAATATTTACCCAGCACGGTACCCCTGAAACAGGTTGATGATGTACTTCATTTTGGTATTTGTTAAGAGTGAAATCAGTGCATCGGTTGTTTAGTTTTGTATTTAAAGTCATTGCAACTTTTGCTATGATACTTTTTGCATCCTCCTTGGTTGTTCTCACTGAATCACCCCCGATCTATCAAGAAGAAGGGGTGGCAATCAATGGTTACGATCCAGTTGCCTATATCGAATCGGTCTCAGCAGTAAAGGGAAGTCAGGAATTTTCCACTGAGTGGATGGGCGTCAATTGGCAATTTTCCACGGCGGAGAATCGGGACAAGTTCATTGCTAATCCAAATTCCTATGCTCCACAATATGGTGGCTATTGTGCTTATGCTGTCTCACAAAACGGCTTGGCTGTTACTGACCCACTCGCTTTTACGGTCCATGAGGGTAAGCTCTACCTCAATTATAATCAATTTGTCACAAGACTTTGGCGGCAGGGAATGAACCGATTTATAGAGAAAGGTGACGCAAATTGGCCAAAGGTTTTGCAAACTAATTCAATTTCAAATTAGGTATTCCATAAGGGTTACCAAATCCAGTCATCGCCATTGTCAGAAAGCATTAAATCACCAAAAAACTATCCTTCAATCGCTTATGCCGAAGGAGTTACGATTGTCGGTGGCGGTTCTCTCACCGAAAGAGAATTATCCCAGGCAATGCAGTTTGCACCACGATTAATTGGTGCTGACAGTGGGGGTCAGCTTATTGGTGCTTTCAACAAGGTGCCAGAGTATGTGATTGGCGATTTTGACTCAACTTCAGAAGAATTCTTAGATACATTCCCTAGTGACCGTCAAATAAAAATTTGGGATCAGGATCGTACCGATCTCAATAAATGCCTCAGTGTTGTGAATGCTCCTTATTACATTGGTGTCGGTGTATTAGGCGATCGGATTGATCATGCCTTAGGAGCCTTCAACAACCTGCTTCAATTTGCTCACAAACACATACTATTGCTTAATGAAGTTCACGTGTGCTTTCTCGTACCACCGAAATTATGCTTGCAACTTCCCCTAGATACAACAATTTCACTCTTTCCTTTTGGTGCGATAACGGGGAAGTCTTCGGGGCTCAAATGGGAGATTGATTCGATTGCTTTTGCTCCGTGTGGGATGACAGGCATTTCAAATATGACTATTAAAAAGAAAGTTGAGCTGCAGTTTAATCAACCAATAATGATATGTATCTTGGCAAAAGAATATCTTGAAACAGTTTTGGAGTCCTTACAGGAAGCATTACAGTGGCCGCAAGTTGAGCCGTGATATGAAGGTGGATTGGTTTGTTAAGTCACGCATTATGTTGAACACTCAAGAGGCAAGAAAATTAAATCGACAATGAAAGGTATTGCATTCATGGATGAACAAGAGACTGATAAGATCAGTGCAGCTAAATTTTCCCTAAAATACTTACAAAAAGGAATGAAATTAGGTTTGGGAACGGGCGCTACAGTCAACCATCTTATCAAACTCATCGCTCAAAAAAGCCTTCATCATGAATTAAACCTTACCATGGTTTCAACTTCAAGCCAAACCCGGCGCCTTGCAGAATCACTCGGTTTAACAATATCTGAATTGGATTCGGTTGGTCAACTTGATCTGACAATTGATGGTGCTGACGAGTTTGATTTAGATCGCAACCTTATTAAGGGTGGAGGTGGAGCACTTCTTCAAGAAAAAATTGTAGCATCTTCATCCGATAGCATGAAGGTGATTGCAAGCATGACAAAGAAAGTGGATTTATTGGGGCAGTTCCCACTTCCAGTTGAAATTGTCGCATTTGGCTGGAATACAACCCAAAAGAGACTCAAAGACCTATTTAAGGAGATGCAATTTGACACCATAGAATGTCAAATCAGAAGGCAAGGTCAATCGCCATTTGTGACTGATGAGTCAAATTATATCATTGATTTTTATCTCGGACGCATTGCCGCACCAAAACTGTTTGAGGAGGAAATCAATAAGCAGGTTGGTGTCGTTGAATGTGGCATTTTTTCGGGTTTGTGCGATGAAGTGATAGCAGGAGATTCCAGAGCTCAAGTATCAATATTTTAACGCTTGTGGGGAAGTGACCAATCATTTCGATTGCAACTCAGTTGCAAGTATAATTGAACACGTTTGTTGATGGATGACTCGTTATGGATAATTTGAATAGAGGTTGTTGGTGTCGTTATGTTTGATTTTGATTTATTTGTAATCGGGGGCGGTTCTGGAGGAATTCGTGCTGCAAGAGTTGCAGCTCAGAAAGGCTTTAAGGTTGGCTTGGCTGAACAATATCGTCTAGGGGGAACTTGTGTAATCAGAGGGTGTGTACCAAAGAAATTCATGGTTTATGCGGCCGATTTCAAGGACAGTTTTGAAGACAGTCGGGCTTTTGGTTGGTCAGTTGATCAACCGGAGTTTAATTTTGGGCAATTTCAAATGAAAAAAGATGCAGAAATTAAACGGCTTGAAGGAATTTATGAGAATAACCTAAAACAATCCAATGTCGCATGTTTTCGCTCACGGGCCAAAATTGTCGATCCACATTGTGTCAAACTGTCTGACCTGACAACATATTCAACCAAAATGATCCTCATCGCTACGGGAGGATACCCATTCGTTCCAACGTTTGAAGGTTCAGATTTGGTTATGACTTCCAATGATGTGTTTAACTTAAGGGAGCTACCAAAAAGGGTATTGATTTACGGCGGTGGCTATATCGCTTGTGAGTTTGCAGGAATCCTGAATGGAATGGGAGCACACGTGACCCAATATTATAGGGGTGAACAGATTCTTCGAGGGTTTGATCAAGATATTAGGAATCACCTCTACCAAGCAATGGGTGAGCGCGGCATAGATATTGAGTTGAACCAAGTGATTAAACGCGTGACAAGGAAAGATCAGCAATTTCAGCAATTACGAGTGGAGTCCAGTGATGGGGAGTCAAAAAGTTTTGATGCTGTACTTTATGCGACAGGTCGAAAGCCAAATACTCAAGGACTTAACTTGGAAACAGTCGGGGTTTATGTTGATGATTCAGGTGCCATAGTAGTTGATGAGTATTCGCAAACTGGAGTTCCTTCCATTTTTGCCATCGGTGATGTTACCAACCGTTTGAATTTGACCCCTGTAGCGATCCGGGAGGCCATGCAACTGACAGCAACAATTTGTGATGGTATCCCAACTCCCGTTGACCATACAAATGTCCCTTCGGCCGTGTTCACTCGCCCTGAAATCGGTACTGTCGGCATGACCGAGGAACAGGCCAGAAAAGACTATGATGTTGAAATATATAAGACCCAATTTCGCCCGATGCCCAATACGATTTCGGGTCGAGAAGAGTACAATTTGATGAAAATAATCGTTGCTAAAGAATCGCGAATTGTTCTTGGTGTCCACATCATTGCACCCGGTGCAGCTGAAATGATACAAATGGTTGGTATTGCCGTAAAAATGGGTGCGACCAAAGAAGAATTTGATCAAACAGTTGCCGTGCATCCGACGGCTGCTGAAGAGTTAGTCACTATGCGTTCTCCGAATAATGCATCTTGAAATCAATTAGTTAAACATATACTTGTTGAAGTTGAAACAATTACCTCAACATAGGGGAGCTATTGCTAAGATGAATAATAATTCTAATGGACCTTGGGGCGGTGGGAATAAACCGCGGGGTTCTGATATTCCCGAATTTGATGATCTTCTTAATCTTGGGCGCGAACGTCTGAAAAGTATCGTTAGTAAAGGACGAGGAAATTCTGGAAATAAGGGAAATAACAAGTTACCAAGAGGATTCTATTTAATCATAGTTGTTCTTCTTGTCGGTTTCTGGGCATTTAACTCATTCTACTCGGTCAAGCCAGAACAACGGTCGGTCGAATTGTTTTTGGGGGCTTACTCAGCCACAGGCACTCCTGGACTCAATTTTGCTCCGTGGCCTTTGGTAACGAAAGAAATTGTTGAAGTTACCCGTGAACGTACCGTTGAAATTGGTGCTGAACGAGCAGGGTCAAGTGGTCTCATGTTAACGGGCGATGAAAATATCATTGATGTTGGTTTCCAAGTGGTCTGGAACATATCAGATCCAGCCAAGTTTTTGTTTAATCTCCGGGATCAAGAAGAAACGATTCTTGCAGTAGCTGAATCGGCCATGCGTGAGATTATGGCTCGGTCTGAACTCGCCCCCATTTTAAACCGAGATCGTGGTGTTGTTGCCACTGACCTACGGGAATTGATTCAAACCAATCTTGATAATTACGATTCAGGAATGAATGTCGTCCGTGTTAACTTTGATAAAGCTGATCCCCCCACGGCAGTTATTGACAGTTTCCGTGAAGTGCAAGCCGCTGAGCAAGAGCGCGACAGACTTGAAAAGCAGGCTGATGCTTATGCTAACAGAATTCTGGCAAGTGCGCGTGGTGAAGCTGCTCAGTTACTTCAGGAAGCCGAGGGATATCGAGCTCAAGTCGTCAATGAAGCAACGGGTGAAGCAAGCCGCTTCGTGGCTGTTTTAGAAGAATATCAAAATGCCAAAGATGTCACCCGGCAAAGGCTTTATATTGAAACGCTTGAAAAAGTATTGGCTTCGGTTGATAAAATTATATTAGATGGAGACTCGGGTGTGCTCCCATACTTGCCCGTGAATGAAATTCGTGGAAATGCTCGAGGGGGAGTGAATCAATGAACATAAGATCAATAATTATTGGAGTCCTCGTCGTAATTGGCGTTGGCTTGTTCTCAGCAATTTATATTGTTGATGAGCGCGAAAAGGCCTTGGTTTTACAATTTGGCCAAGTTAAGCGGGTTAAAGAAACTCCTGGCATCGCATTTAAAGTACCGTTAATCCAAGAAGTTGTTCGTTATGAGGATCGTATACTTTCCTTGGAAACGCAATCTCTTGAGGTCACACCACTTGATGACCGTCGCTTGGTGGTTGATGCGTTTGCCCGTTATCGCATTGCCGATGTTGTCCAATTCCGTGAAGCCGTAGGTGTTGAGGGTTCGGCTGAAAGTCGATTACGCAATGTCTTAAATGCGGCGACTCGTGAAGTACTTGGCTCCGTGACTTCAGGTGCAATCTTGTCTACTGACCGAGCGGTGTTGATTTTCAATATTACCGAGCGGGCCAAATCAGAGGCATCTAATCTGGGCTTGGAAATTGTTGATGTTCGCCTGAAGCGAACTGACTTGCCCGCGCAAAATCTTGAAGCAACCTTCGCGCGTATGCGTGCTGAACGGGAAAGAGAGGCAGCTGATGAGATTGCACGGGGCGAGGAAGCTGCTCAGAAGGTGCGTGCTCAAGCTGACCGAACCCAAGTTGAGATTGTTTCAGAAGCACAACGCGATGCTGAGATTGTCCGAGGTGAGGCTGACGCTGACCGTAATCGTATCTATGCTGAAGCCTTCTCGCAGGATCAAGAATTTTTTGAGTTTTATCGCTCACTCAATGCTTATCAAAAGTCAATGCTTCAAGAAAACACCACGTTGCTGATTGATTTTGATAGTGAGTTTTTTAATTACTTTAAAAACTCCAACTCCGCTGGAAATACGCCTCCGAGTAGCACGCAATAGAGCCCGTACAATAAAAAGTGATTAGCCAATTAATTATCGCTTTAGGTCTAGTCGCAGTCATTGAGGGGCTTGTGATTGCACTTGCCCCTAAGAGACTTGAAGAAGCCGTGAAGTTTTTGAACAAATTACCCGTAGAGCAAAGGCGATATCTCGGACTCGCAATTATGGCTCTAGGGGTTCTAGTGATTTGGATTGCGACCTGAGATTAGCGGCTTAAGCAATAACCATTTTTTGATTAAGTACTCTTGTAAAGAGGCTTAATAAAGTTCTCAACAACGATACTTATTTCATACCTAGCGATAGGGCTACATAAATTGTAGCAGTTATTGATTTATTGATCTAATGAATTTCGGACTAAAAAGGTAGACTAATGATAAAAACATTCATTTATTCCAACTCGGGAAATAGCTCCATTCGGTTAAGATTAGTGAGCCGTATTTTACCCATAATTATACTTTGTCTGGGCGTGATGAAACCACTTTATGCTCATGATGATACGAGTTCAATGGTTGAGAGGATACTCCCAGGTGTGGTAACACTTGAAGTTGAACTTAATCAGCCAATTGTTCAAAACAATCAAATCAATGAAGAGTTCTTTCCATCACCCCAGATTGAAGAGTTTTTTCGCCGTTTTTTTGGTGAGGAATTTTTCGATCAAAGACAAAGAGGTTTGAAAGACGATATCAATTCGTCGCCTCTATTCCTTGAGGGAGGAACGACTCAGCAAGCGCAATCACCCCAACGTCAGATGAGGCTTGCTTATGGTTCAGGATTTATCATTTCCGAGGATGGACAGGTAATTACCAATCATCACGTCATTGAGCGTGCCACCAAAATTACAGTTACATTGAGTAATGATAATGAAAAATATGAAGCAGAAGTTATCGGGGTCGACCCAGAAACAGATATTGCTGTTCTCAAAATTGATTCAGACAAACCCTTTGAATTTGTATCATTTGGTGATAGTTCATTAGTACGAATAGGAGACCCTGTCGTGGTCATTGGTAATCCATTAGGTGTTGGCTTGTCTGTTTCAAAAGGGGTGGTTTCGGCCAAATTTCGTGATTTAGGTGGCCCGTACGACAATTTTTTACAAACTGACGCATCAATCAACCTCGGCAATTCAGGTGGCCCTCTATTTAATTCGGATGGTGAAGTAATCGGGGTCAACACAGCCATTAGAACTGCCGGCTTAAGTGTCGGTTCCATTGGTATCGGGTTTTCGATCTCTTCGGAAGTTGTTACGAAAGTCGTTGATCAGATTATTGCAGAAGGAAGTGTCTCAAGAGGGTATTTAGGTATTTCAATCGGTAATCCAGAGGATGAAGAATTTACTGGAAGAATTCGGGTTGAAAATGTTTACCGAGATAGTGCCGCGTACAGAGGTGGTCTACTGCCTGGAGATATAATATTAAGTATTGATGATTATGTCGCTGAAAGTATCCGAGACTTTATTCAAACCGTCAGTGATAATCCTCCTGGTTCCGAGGTTACTCTCCAAGTGGAACGAGGTAATGAAGAACTGACCTTACAATTTGAACTGGGGAGCCGGCCCGTCAATCAGACCTTGCTGAGTCAGCAGCAACCGATTTCTCAGGGTAGCCCCTTGCTCGGTATCGTCATGGAAGAAGTAGAGGGTGCTGATGGCGAAATTGAAGTACGCGTTGTTTCAGTTGAAGCTGATTCAGCAGCAGCTCGAGCTGGAATGAGCAGCAACGATATCATTTACTTTGTCAATCATAATAAAGTAAATAGTGTTGAAGAAGTTCAGAATGAATTCACTTCTGCTCGTGATAGTAACATGGCTAATCTTCCTATCATCATTGAGCGTGGCGGCGTTCTCACTGAGATTATTATTGAACTTGAAAATTAATTTTTTCTGAAGGAGTAGAGGAATAATGTTTCCTCTACTCCAAACCTCTTTTTGTCTCCAATAAATTTACTTTGATGTGAGAGATGAAATCCTGACAAAGATTTTATTCATCAAGGACTAAGAGGGATGCGGCATCCCACCCGACGTCAACTTGGTCGCCGATAGTAAATTGTACGTTCATATCGGAGTTGCGCATTGAAATGGTTAACTCCTTAGACGAGCCTTCCAACATCACATCATAATAAGTCATATCACCGAAATACTGATTATTCACAATAGTTCCCCGCGTGGTTCGAGATTGAGGAGTATGTTTGTCGGACAGGACGGTAAAGCGTTCAGGGCGCATTCCAATCACTGAATTTGGACCATACTTTCGAGGTATTTGGTCCCAATCTACTTTGACTCTACCGAGGCTTTCAACTTCCAGTTCAAGTCCATCATTGAGTTCGTCGATAATTTTGAAGTCAAGGAAATTCATGGTGCCAACGAAATTGGCTACGTAACGGCTCACTGGGCGATTGTATAATATTTCGGGGGTGTCAAGTTGGGCAATATTCCCGATATCCATTACCGCAATCCGGTCAGACATGGTCAATGCTTCTTCCTGGTCATGGGTCACCAGGACGAAGGTAATTCCGACTGAACGTTGTAATTGTCTCAGCTCATATTGCATTTGCTCACGCATTTTTTTGTCAAGTGCAGAAAGGGGCTCATCAAGCAGCAAGACTTTGGGTTTGAGAATAAGAGCTCGAGCCAAGGCCACCCTTTGCTTCTGACCGCCTGACAAGGCATTGGATGGACGGCTATTTAGACCCTCAAGCCCGACCATTGCGAGCGCTTTATTCACTTCTTGTTTAATGACACTCTTTGCAACTTTTCGGGCTTCAAGTCCGTAGGCAACGTTTTCGCCGACTGTCATGTGAGGAAAGATAGCATAGCTTTGAAACACCATGTTGGTTGGTCGTAAGTTTCCAGTCACGCCAGCCATGTTTTGACCATCAATAATCAGAGTGCCAGAACTCGGCTCCTCAAACCCCGCTATAACTCTTAAAAGGGTTGTTTTTCCACAGCCAGACGGTCCAACGATGGTAAAAAACTCACCTTGATTAATGGCGAATTGAATTGGCTCAAGAACCTGATGAGCACCATAATACTTCTCCAGATTATTGATCTCTATAATCGGCGAGGGCTTTGGCTCTTGATTGGGCGGGTGCGGGTTGGAACGTAATTCGTTCAAAACAATCCTCCTTTGTCTTGAAGACCAGTTTTCTTGATTCCAAGGCGTCGGAAATAATCAGCGGCAAATAGCAGAGTTAGTGATACCAGCAGCATAAGTGTTCCCAATGCGAGAATAATCGGAATACGGGTTGGAAAGCGAAGTTGACCCCAAATGTAAACAGGAAGCGTGGTCTCTGTTCCAGATAGAAAAAAGGCAATAATAAATTCATCCAGTGAGATAGTGAATGAGATTAGCACACTTGAGATGATTGCGGGCATGATTAATGGAAGAATGATGAGACGAAAGGTGTCGAATTTATTACGACCCAAGTCAAGTGAAGCTTCTTCCATGCTATGGTCCAAGCCCTGAAAACCGGTACTTAAAATGGCTGTACAAAAGGGCATGCAAATCAAAGTATGTCCTAAAATAATGGTAGACAAAGATAAATTGAAGCCAAGTTGGAGTAGCATGACCAAGAGGGCGACGCCGACAATGATTTCGGGTAAAAACATGGGAATCATGATGATCCCCATAATTCCGAATTTCCCTCTAAAATCATGTCGGATTGAGGCCCGAGCGGCAAAAACACCGAGTATGGTTGCGGCAATAGAAGTAATCAAAGCCACAATAAGACTATTAACAGCCGATTGAATGAGAACTTCGCTCTGAAATACCTCGTTAAACCATTTGAGTGTAAATCCCGTCAATGGGAAAGCAATAATTGTCGCATCATTGAAAGAAAAAATAGGCAATAGTAGTGCGGGTGAATAGAGAAAAATTAGGAATATTCCCACATAGAAAATAAGGTATCGTGAGGCGTGTGACCGTGGTTTCATTACGTCCTCAAGTTCTTTCTGTTCAACCACAGGAATGCCAGCGAAATGATGGTAACGATTATCATCGCGGTGAGAGCCAATGCCGCACCTAGTGGAGCATTATTTGCTTTTTTAAATTGGACTTCAATCATATTGGCAATTAATAAGCCGTTGGGGCCGCCGACAAGCCGAGGCGTCACATAATCGCCAATGGTCGGAATAAAAACAATCAGAGATGCGGCAACTATTCCAGGGACTGCCAATGGCAAGGTAACGCGCAAAAATCGTCGGAACGGGCCATCACCCAAATCTTCTGCGGCTTCAAGTAAAGAGCGATCAATTTTTTCCAAGGCGACATAAATTGGGAGGATCGCAAACGGAATCCAAGCATGGCTTAAGGTTAGAATTACGGCCCCTTGATTAAACAATAGAAACTGAAGTGGCTCATTAATTATTCCTAATTCTAGTAAAGAACCGTTGACCACGCCATTATAACCGAGTATGACTTTCCAAAGAAAAATTCTGAGCAGGTAACTGGTCCAAAACGGAATGGTAATGAGAAAAATCCATAAAGGTTTACGACTTTGGGAAACATGAAACGAAATGTAGTAGGCTACTGGAAAAGCGAGTGTAACTGTGACAAGGGTCACAAAGAATGAAACCTTTAATGACCGCAGCATCAGTATTTGGTAAATTGGGCTTGTCCACGCTTCTTGATAGTTGGCGAAGGTGAACTCGCGATTCAGTTGAATATAATCTTGTGTCCAGAAGCTGAGTGCTACAACAGCAGTCATCGGTATGACTAACAGCAAAATGGCATAGGCAAAAGGAGGGCTAACGAGGAGGTAGCCGGGAGAACCTGAGATGCTTTTTAATATTTTGGCTCCGAGTCGCATTAAATTGCATAGATTATTAATTGATAACTCAATTCAGTATATAATATTGGGAGTTATATACCAAAGTGCCAAAGTAATTTAAACAAAATGGGATGGCATTTGGGGAGTCTTGCCAATAAAGTAATCTTCGACAGTGTAAATCTGAACCTTGGGAACATCCATAAATCGACCAGTACTTGCAGCAGTATCACGCATTCCTTGTGTAACTTTCTCATCAAAGCAAGTAAATATACCTAATTCAGCCCCAACTTGTTGTCTAGCTCCATTAAAGGCCTGTATATGTCCGGGATTGGTATGACCACCTTTAACTTGTGAAACAAGGTCAATGAATTTACCTTTATCAATGGCAAGACGGCCATAACCATCAATTCCACCATCACCTCTTTGTTTTTTATTTGCTTCCATTCCATCTACAAGAGAAGCAGCCCAGCGTTCAAATTTGAAGGCATCAAGATTTGCTAGAGTTTTGGCATCATTTGCTGTTTTTGGAAGACCGATAAATTCAACCTCACCATAAAAGTTATTAATATGATTAGAAATTCGCTTTTCAATTACTTTGCAGGCATTAACGCAAACATCAATGCCAATCCATTTTCGACCGAGTATTTGAGCAGCTTCAATAGTTGTTCCACAGCCACAAAAGGGATCTAAAACTATTCCATTAGGAGGGCAACTTGCTTTGATAATTCTGTCTAAAAGTGCCAATGGTTTTTGGGTAGGATAACCTACTCGCTCTTTACTTGTCCGTCCTACCATGTCAATGTTCCAGTAATCTTTCATACCTACTAGTGTGTACCAGCCAATCTTATCACGATACTCTTTCACGCCTTTAAATCTGTAAGGCTTTAACTCACGATTGTATGATTTTTCCGTTTGGGGATTGAAAATGTACTTATTTGATTTTGATGACCATAGAATCAGGTCATGCTTTTTACTGAAAAATCGTTTAGGGTTTGCTCCACCGGATTTGTAACACCACACAATTTCATTTATAAAATTCTTCTGACCAAAAATTCCATCTAATATCAGTTTTAAACTGTGACTCATTGTTGGGTCGCAGTGTAGGTAAATTGACCCTGTTGATTTAAGGACTCTATGGCATTCAACGAGGCGATTTGCCATATAGGAAAGATAAGCCAAATTTGGCCCCTCTCCATGTATCATCCTTAACCCTTCCATTGTATTAGCAAGGGGACCAGGTTTGGAAACTATATTATGAAAGTCATCAATGGCCTCTGACCACCGCCATGTATCATCAAAAGCTACCCATTGGGCATTGCCTATAAAAGCATTGTAAAGTCGCTTGGAATTAAATGGGGGGTCAAGATATATTAGGTCTACGGATTCGCTTGCTACTTCCTCCCTAAGGATATCCAGACAATCCCCGAAATACAGCCGATTTGATGGGGGGGGGTAAAGTGTTCTCGCTTGTTTATCCTCTACAATTTTGACCTGTTGAAGGGCTGCTCTGGCTAATTTTTCTGGGGTTGTAGGGATATAGATTTCCTCTTCCAGTTCAGCCTCATTAGGTTGGTAATCACGGGGTTTGACTTTAACCTCCCTGATTTCAGATTCGTCCTTCATAGTTTTCTCCGTTAAAAATTAAGTTGTTTCATTATTAGTAAATAGAATTCAAATCTGCAAGTTCGAAAGAGTGAGCAGCATTACTTTTCCATTTGTTTTACTCAATTCCTTGTAGATCAACTGCTTTCCAAACATTCTAAAAGCAACTTAGTTCATCTGGGTTAATGTGTCAAAAGGTCTTTGATTATGTCGACAAGCAAATTCAATTACATATCGTTGCAAATGCTTCGGTGACATCTTGTGGTAAGTGCCTTTTTGAGCCCTCTTGAACGTAGCCCAGAAGGATTCAATTCCATTGGTATGGATTTCTCCCCGGACATATTCCTTGACATTGTGATTAACTGATTCTCTGTTTTCAAGTCCATTATAAGCGGTATTCAGTGTATTTCTTGGCTTCGGGATCTACATTCACTTTGATATAACCCTGTAAGATTGGTTTCCTAGTATCTTGAACAACCTTGGCTGTAAACTTGTTGGTCTTGCGGTCCTTGATACCAACGACTGGAGTTTTACCAACACCACCTCTACCAGCATTGAGTTTGTTGGTTTCCTTCCCTCCGACATAAGTTTCATCCACCTCAACTTGACCAAGAAACAATCCCTACAACAATGAATCATTGATTTGTGCTTGATATTGGATTGGATATTGAGAGTGCCGCAATGGAGACATTTGGGGCCTAGGGGTCAGATAATACTTTCAAGCCAGTGTTGGGCTGTTATATTATCAGGAAACATTTTGAAAAGTTTGGTGAAACTGATACCCACTCTTTCGTGTTTTCCGGGATTCTTTGTGTGCCAGTTCATTAAATTCTTAAAATTTGTTCATAGATTTCAATTTGTGGCACTTTCCTGTAAAAATCAAGTATTATTTTGGCACTTTGGTAAATAATTCCCATAAATGAAGTTCAAAAAAGAAATTTTACTGTCCTCATCCCCCACAATTACTAGCAGGATGGTTTGACATTTATGCTATCCGGTCCGAGTGAAAGAGGTCAGAGACCTCTCAAGAGGAGTAATAAAGGATAGCGGTGTTTATTTCCTGAATATTTGGAGACAAATATTAAAATAAGGGTTTGGAACTGATCCCCGATAAAGTTACTATCGCAATAAAAGACAATGGCTGGGCAATCAGAAATAAAATTGTGTGTGACCTTGCTTGTCCTAGTGCTCAAACTGGGTGGTAGTAGTTGGGGGCATGGTTTTATGTATTTGAGCGGCTTTGGCAAGACACTCTTGTACCACTTTGAAAATAAAAGCATCAGCTCCAGCCCGACCAAAAGTTCGGTTCATGGCTTCATTGGGCAAAAAGCGTGCAATGCTCTCCTTGAAACGTTTGCCTGTGCTGGGA
>MPNP01000053.1 GCA_002239085.1 Rhodobacteraceae bacterium bin131
TCAGAGGGCGTGCCTTGTTTGCCCATTCCATTCGTGGGTATCGTGAGTGGGGCGTCTCGGCGGCGGTTCGCATCTTACCTGACCATCGCAAACAGGGGCTGTCACTCTCGCTTGAGCAAACATTAGGAACCGAACCGGGTGATGCCAACGCCTTGGTGTCAACAAAAAGCGTCGCACAACTTGTCCCCGAAGATACGTCCCATCTGAACCCACGTCTTCATGGCGAGGTTGGTTACGGCTTTCCCGTTCAACGTGGTCGGCTCACGGGAACGCCCTTTGTTGGCTTATCCGCCACCGAGGCGAGCTATGATATCCGCTTGGGTTGGCGACTGACCCCGGCCGAAGATGGACCGTTCCAGCTGTCAGTGGCGATGAATCGACGTGAGGAAGAGAAAGGTGATCGTCCGAAGCACGGAATAAAATTCCAGATTGAAACAGGCTGGTAAGTTAACAGAAAACGAAGATAATTATTGGGCATCAATTAATATGAGATTTCCTTGTCAATCAAGGTCGTGCTCTCAAATTGAACCTTCCGTTCTATCCGCATAAGCAACTCATAGGGATTTAGGGGTATGCCTGTTGTCGTTTCACACGGAATCCCAAGAATTTTATTTAAATTGTTCTCAGTCCTAGGCAACAGTTCATTGAAAATGTAGCTTGATTTGACTAAATTTTGAGTATTACACCTGTCAAGATCTTTTCTATCCGATTCTCAGTGTGAAGCTTTTAATCTAGGTGTATAGTAATTTTGTGTGAAAGAATCCTTGTTCACCATTCTTAAAAAACATAAACCGGGTCTTATTCATGCTCATAATGTCCCTATAAAAATAAAAGTGACATTTGACTGATGTAAATAGAATATCAATGTATATTTATCTAAAGTGCTTAGCCCCGAGTCAACATAATAATTGTGCTATCATTAATGAAACCCCAATCCTATACATTCAAAAGAGTTACACTTTTAGCGTTATGTTGGTGTCTTTTGGGTTTGCATACTGAGGCTTTAGGGCAGAGCAAACCGGTCATAACTAACGAATATCTGCAATACGCACAAGAACTTCTCGCTGCAAATCAATTTGAGGTCACTCTACGGATTCTTCAAGAACATAATTTTTCTCAAGAGCAAAAAAATCAATATCTCTTTTTGCTAGGTCTTGCGTCGGTTGAACTATCGCTTCGTACGGCTGATGAAGAGATTCAGAAAGACTTGCTAAACCAAGCAGTCGAATCATTTCGGAAAATACTGATTGATGAGCCTAGTCTCATTAGAGTACGACTTGAGCTGGCCCGAGCTTTCTTCCTTCAAAACAAAGACATTTTGGCAAAGGAACAATTTGAGCGGGTCCTCGCTAGCAATCCACCTCCCGCTGTTCAATCAAATATCAATGGCTTCTTGAATGCAATCTACAATCGCCGCAGATTGAGTGGTTCGCTAAACATTCAAATGGTCAGGGAAACCAATATAAACAGTGGAACAAACGACAAAATTATTTGGTTTAATTCTTTGCCTTTTACAAGAAGTGGTGCCGACCCTAAGGCCGCAACAGGAATGATGACCATAGGCCGTGGAAATTATCGCCATCCATTATCGGAAACAGTGGATTTATTATCTGAACTTAGTTTATCGCGAACCGAATTTTCTGGTTCTGATTATGACCGCACTGTCATAGATTTCTACACTGGACCAGTATACCGTCTAAACGAGCGAACTAGTGTGGGCCTGCAAGGTTATATTATATCAGACATCAATAAGAACTCACCCAACCGCAAACTCGGTGGACAAGTTCGTATACAACATTTATTGGACATCAAAACCAAACTCGGTGTACAATTAAACTTTGGAAAGCGTACCTATACATTATCTGAAAGGGCAATCAACAACGCAAATGAATATGAGTTAGGATTGAGTCTTAATCATCGATTGTCTTCCACGCTTACATTAAATAGTGGAATCACCTTCGCTCGCTCCCATGTAAAATATAACCCCAACCTAGAAAATCGTTCCTTTCAGTGGAATGCAGGAATTTCATCGTTGCTCAATTCGGGCCTTACGGTCGGTTTTGGTGTCAGCAATTCTCGTAAAACCTACCAAGGACAACCAGGTTTCCCGACAAGAGACGGTCTTCCACAGAAGGATAAACTCTTAACTCTTCAAGCAACTTTTTTACATCGTGACCTTACGTTCTGGGGCTTCAGTCCGCAATTGGTACTCATCAATGAGAAGTTTCAAACAAACGCTCAAGCGAGCGATTTCAACAACAATCGAGCACAGGTGGTCATGGTCAGACAATTTTAATGTGCCACAACGTATTGACAATCAACTAAATTGTATGACATTATTTTTCTACCATGAATTTTTTTCAAATAGTTCTTGAAGGATTTGTTTCATTCTCTAGCAGATTCAAAACACATCCAAAGATCATTTTCTTTTCCATCTTGGCAGTCTCTTCGCATATTGCCTTATTTGGTGTTAATGCTCAACCACGCCATAAAATTGGATATAATATCAGCTAAATTGAAACACCGATTTAGGTTTCCAGTCAAAATTGGAATACCTTACATAAAAAATAAACACAAGCTGAAAACCAAAAATATACTTTGTGGATTTACAATTCGCCTTGGTTGTCAGTATGATCACAATTTGACAAAGTAATGAAATTGAATTACGGGTGATTTAAGCAACTTAAGGCGACGGAACTTAGTCAATCCCCTTAATATGCTTACACTAATGCGTTGTGGGTGATTAGCGTTTCTATTCAACACATTGTTTGCTTAAATTGATGAAACATTATGAGGATTTTTTCTATTCTAGAATTTAACCTGATTCTAGAATTCAGCTCTCTTGCCTTGATTCCATGCCGTGTCCAGTTTTCAGGGCTTTAATTGCTTGGTTAATTGATGTGTTAGTTGGGCACTTTGGGTTGAATGTCGAAAAAATATTTGACATTAATTTTTCTTATAAGCATAAACGCAGTTGCAAGTGAATAGATTTGGTGCTAATCTTCCGTTGAGTAATTCGTCTTGCAGCTACCCTTAATGAGAATTTACTGAGTATTACTCACTACCATGTTGAAATGACTCTGTCCCAATTCTAATCTAGTTATAGGTATTATGGCACCTCAATCTCTTCTTGATGAACTAGAAAATAAACACGAGGTCTCTTTGGGGGATGCGATTAGTGAACGCTACCTCCAATATGCTTTATCGACCATTATGCATCGTGCTTTACCCGATGCTCGTGATGGCCTCAAGCCAGTACAAAGGCGAATCCTATACGCTATGCGAGAACTCAATTTAGGTTCGAACGGGATTTTTCGAAAGTCGGCAAAAATTTCTGGAGACGTCATGGGCAATTATCACCCTCATGGCGACCAAGCAATCTATGATGCATTGGCTAGAATGGCCCAAGATTTTAACCTGCGTTATCCACTTGTTGACGGTCAAGGAAACTTCGGAAATATTGATGGCGATAAGCCAGCATCTTCACGCTACACCGAAGCGCGACTTACATTAGTCGCTGAACACTTACTCCAAGGGCTCAACGAAGATACGGTGGATTTTCGTCCCAATTATGATGACAGTTCACAAGAACCAGTCATTCTTCCTGCAGCATTCCCAAACCTCCTTGCCAATGGTTCAACCGGAATTGCTGTTGGTATGGCTACAAATATACCGCCCCATAACATTTTTGACCTGATTGACACCTGTATTTATCTGATTAAATCCCCAAATGCCAAGTCAACAACCCTCATGAACCGGCTGAAGGGTCCAGACTTTCCCACTGGAGGAACCATCGTCAGTACACCAGAACAGATTTTAAATGCCTACGAATCGGGACGTGGACAAATCAGAGTGAGGGCCAATTGGAGCGTAGAAACTAACAACCGCAAGCAATGGAGCATCATTGTATCTGATATTCCCTTTCAAGTACAAAAATCAAAATTGATCGAAAATTTAGCAAAAATTGTTCAAAATAAAAAGATTCAACTCCTTGCTGACATCAGGGATGAATCCACCGAACAAATCAGAATTGTATTGGAACCAAAATCCTATCGTTTAAACCCTGAAACTCTTATGGAAGGACTATTCAAGCTGACCGAGCTTGAATCTCGCTTTTCCATGAATTTAAATGTGTTGATTGATGGTTTACGACCAAAAGTATGCACTCCCTGGGAAATATTAAAAGCGTTTCTTGATCACCGTAAAGAAGTATTAGAGCGACGCTCTCGGTTTCGGCTGAAAAAAATTGATCAACGGTTGTTAATTTTGGAAGGGTTTCTTGTTGCTTTCATCAATCTTGATCGGGTTATTGCAATAATTCGCTTTGACGATCACCCAAAACTTAAACTCATAGAGGAATTTGACCTTGTGGAAGACCAGGCAGAAGCCATTCTCAACATGCGCTTAAGAAGCCTACGCAAACTTGAAGAGATTGAATTAAAAAAAGAGCAAAATAGTTTAACCGAAGAACGGTCTCATTTAGATGACTTATTGCAAAGCGAAGATCTACAATGGAAGGAAATTACTACCGAACTCAAGAAAACTCGCGAGGTATTTAAAAAAGTCCCCGATAGTGCTCGCAAGACGCAATTGCTAGAGGAAATACAATTTGATGAATTTGAGTTGGAAGAGGTCATTGAGTCAGAACCTCTCACAATTATATTCTCGCAATTGGGGTGGATTCGCAAACTAAAAGGAACATTGCCCCTTGACCAAGATTTCAAGCTTCGCGATGGTGATGAACTTAAGTTCGCTCTCCATGCCAGGTCAACGGATAAACTCATCCTGTTTGGCTCCAATGGCAGATTTTACACCTTACCTGCAGAAGCAGCCCCAGGAGGACGAAGTTTAGGAGAACCCATAAATCAAATCATTAACCTCACAAATGATGCCGAAATCTTATCTCTCTTTGTCCACGATCCCAATCGCCGATTGCTTGTCGCGTCTCAGTCAGGGAATGGATTTATCGTCAATGAAGCAGATGCCCATGCTTCAACAAAAATAGGAAAACAAATCTTGGTACTTCGTGAAAATGATTGTACATTGGGATGCTGGGCCGTCGAAGGTAGCCATGTGGCATTGATTGGTAGCAATCGGAAGTTGCTTGTGGTTCCAATTACCGAAATACCGAGCCGCCAAAAAGGCAATGGAGTTATCCTTATGCGGTTGAAGAATGCAAAGCTATCAGATGCCCAGGTATTCAATTTTGAAGAAGGTCTTCCATGGAAGATCAAAAGCGGGAAGATTAGAGTCACGAGAGAACTGGACCAATGGATTGGCAAAAGAGCCGGAGCTGGCAGCCCTCCTCCGCGAGGTTTTCCGTCAACCAACAAATTTTCCTAACCCGTGTTTTATAATATTAAGAGCGATAGGATACCTCCACAATGAGGTATGACAGCAAAATTAGAACCTCTTGGCATGATAAAATTCAGAATATATGACTGTCTATTGGAAAAAATAATATGATTTAGCGAACTTCAGTGACTAAACACTTGGAATCACCTCAGTAGCATTCAAAAGGACGAGGTTGCGTATTCCAGATAATTCCAAAGGACGAATTAATGCCCATCCTTGATCAAAAAAATGGCAGAAATCGTGTTTAACTTTGACATCCACACATACAATGCCTACATATATAGGTAATTAGGGGTGTAGCTCAGTTGGTAGAGCATCGGTCTCCAAAACCGAGTGCCGGGGGTTCGAGTCCCTCCACCCCTGCCATCATTAGGCAATTCTTTAAAGAATCCTTAAACTCTAACAGTTTTGTTAATTTTCAAACTTTTAGCCTAAATTCAATCTTCGCAAAGGTAAAAATGAATTACGGTGTTCTTTTGTTGGGCCGTACTGCACAAGCATGCGAAGGTGTTCTTTGGTTCCATAGCCCTTATTAGTATGCCAAGAATAACCGGGATATTTTTTTGATAACTTCACCATCAACCTATCCCTTTCAACTTTTGCGACTATTGAGGCGGCGGCAATTGAAGCTGATATTTGGTCTCCTTTAATAATTGCACGACTTTCTATTTTCAGTTCCTTTGGAACCTTGTTTCCATCAATCAGTGCACAATCACAACCTGAAGGAAGTTGATTAATTGCCTCTGCCATTGCTTTGAGGGACGCATTTAGGATATTAACTTGTTCGATTGTGTTTACGCCGACATGGACAAAGGATATTTCGGCTAATTCAATAATCTCATCATAAATCCGATTGCGCTGTCCAGAGTTTAGCTGTTTTGAATCGTTGATTGTTTTGGGATACTCAAGCGTTTTAAATCGGACTGCAGCTGCGGTCACTGGGCCGGCTAATGCCCCTCTTCCTGCCTCATCGACCCCACACACTTTAGTAAAACCCAATTGAAGAAATTCGCTTTCAAAGTCAAAATGGGGGAAATCAATCTTATTTTGGTTCATTATATTTAATCGTTTAAACAGTATTGATTAGATCAATGGTTAATTCTTTTTGTTCATTATTGCGACCAGATTAAACTTAATTTTTTTGGAACAAAAATCAGTCATTCACTGTTCTGTTTGCCATTAAATTGTATTAGCCCATTGATATGCCGCTAGAATCTCGGAAAGGATTCTTTCGGTTTTTTTTGCAATTATCCATAAATTCGCGGTTCCTCCTTTGCATTTAGACCTTAAAAAATCAGTGCCTTCAAGCAAACTCAACACCCTCAAACGGACCAAACACACGGAATTTTATTCTCAAGAATATTTCTTTAAAAATCAATTGGAAATTGTTTATATTCTTATCATCTAAAACAGTTGATAGAGTATGATTGATACTTCACCAAAGAAATTTATCCGAGGTGACATTTTATGTGGTCATATGTTAAGAATTTTGTTGATTAAAACGATATAATTGGAATGGAACTAATACTTCACGATTATTGGCGCTCTTCAGCCGCGTACAGAGTTCGAATAGCTCTCAATCTGGCTGCACTCAATTATGAAAGAAGCGTTGTTGACCTTCTCAATGCGGACCATAAAGATGAGTCATTTATTGCCCTCAATCCACAGGGATTGGTACCAGCATTAGCTATTGATGGTCATGTACTGTCGCAGTCACTTGCAATCATTGAATATTTGAGTGAAACTAGAAACTTAGGACTAATTCCTGACCATCCCATGGAGCGATGGCGGGTGCGTGCCATAACATATTGCATTGCTATGGAAATTCACCCGATATGCAATCTTTCCGTTTCGCAGTTGGTTCATGAACTGTCTGAACGGAAAATTTCGATTAAAGAGTGGATGCATGAATTTATTCCGAAGGGACTCGCTGCAGTTGAACGGTATTTGGGTCATAGCGAAACTGGGAAGTATTGTCATGGAGACTCAGTATCCATGGCCGATGTGTGCTTAGTACCCCAAGTATACAATGCTAAGCGATGGGATATTAGTTTGACAAAATACCCAATAATCAGTCAAATTACTAGTCGCTTAGAAAAATTAGACGAGTTCCAACGAGCTCATCCCAATAACTTTAAACCTAAAGAGATCTGAATATGAATCGAGACATTGTTATCATAGATGGGGCCCGAACTCCAATAGGAACCTTTGGCGGTTCTCTTGCTAGTTTATCGCCTTCAGAGTTAGGTTCCATAGTCATTAAGAAGGCCCTTGAAAAATCAGGTGTTAAACCTGAGGCAGTCCATCATGTTGCCATGGGTAATGTGATTAACACGGAAGCTAAGGACATGTACTTATCTCGTGTGGCTTCATTGAATGCCGGAATTCCCGAAGGAGTACCGGCAATGAATGTAAATCGACTTTGTGGTAGCGGTGTTCAAGCGATAGTATCAGTTATCCAATCAATCTTACTTGGTGATTCAGACATTGTTGTGGCCGGCGGTGCTGAAAGTATGAGCCGCTCTCCACATCTCATTCATGATGCTCGTTGGGGCAAAAAAATGGGTGACTGTGGCATGGTTGATATGATGGTTGGAGCCTTGAGTTGCCCCTTTGGTACGGGTCATATGGGTGTGACTGCTGAGAATGTTGCTTCTGAATTCGGTATTAATCGGGATGCACAGGATAATTTTGCCCTATCCAGCCAAATTAAGGCTGCCAAAGCGATAAGAGAGGGTTATTTCAAAAATCAAATTGTTCCTGTTGAGGTGAGTCATCGTCGTAAAACAGTACTTTTTGATACTGATGAGCATCCAAAGTCAACATCGCTTGAAGAGTTGGCAGGTTTAAGAACGGTATTTAAGAAGGATGGGACTGTGACTGCTGGAAATGCTTCGGGGATTAATGATGGAGCAGCAGCAATCGTATTGGCTTCAACTGAAGCCGCAAAAGAGGCAGGACTCACGCCTAAAGCTCGGATTTTGGGTTATGCACATGCTGGTGTACGACCGGATATTATGGGAATAGGCCCAGTTCCAGCTGTCAAGAACTTACTTAAAAAGATAGACGCACGAATATCTGATTTTGATGTCATTGAGTCGAATGAAGCATTCGCTGCTCAAGCAGTTGCAGTTTCAAACGAGCTCGGTCTTAATTCTGACCGGGTTAACCCCAATGGTGGTGCAATTGCTCTCGGTCATCCCATAGGTGCTACTGGGGCTATCATTACCCTCAAGGCCCTTTACGAGCTTGAGAGAACAGCCGGTAAAAAAGCTTTGGTTACTATGTGTATAGGTGGCGGTCAAGGTATTGCATTAGCATTTGAACGCATACCAACCTCATAGCCTCAGTTTGTATCGGGGTATTCGCCCAGTTCCAACAACTGATTATTGCCTTTTTCGTCAGAACGGCTTTCCACCAGAGCTTTCAGTCAGGGGTAATAATAGTGTTAGTCGACATTCTAAGGGACAGTTACTGACGCGCATAACAGGTCTACAAATTATTGAGCGGCAATAATTACCCTCATTTACTATTCCTCTATATCACGTCCTCTCAGTATAGGCTTCAGAATTTCCTCTGATTTCGGGTCTTCTTCAACTAAACGATCCCGAACGGATTGGCTAATGATAAACGCATCATTAAATCCTGTCTTAATCCCATATTAAATGGATATACTACTTCCTTTTTTTGAGGAATTAATATGACTACTAACCAATTAAACGAAATTCTTAAACATCCAACAAATGCCGAAGTAATCAGAGAAGCTGCACGCTCCCAGAATACTCGGACTGCCTATAATAAAAGCTGGAAATGCTACACTGACTGGTGCAGTAATGATGGGATTGATCCCCTTCAGGCCAGCGCTGATGATATCGTCAGATTTTTTGTGACTATGGGACATGAAGGAACAACCGGCAAAAAACCTCTTTCATTAAATACGCTTAAAATAATCCGAAGTGCACTTAACGACAAATGGTGCCGACTTGGTCAACCTTCTCCTGCTGCCGAAAAAATTGTTGATGAGTTGTTTCGAGGGTTGGCAAGAATCATGGGCCAAAACCAACGCCGAGTAAAGGCTCTTCGTGAATATCAAGTCTTGGCAATGTTGCAGCTATGTGGGAAACGCTTGCACGGCCTGCGCGATGCGGCAGTTTTGTCGCTCGGTTTTTCGGCAGCATTGAGGCGCTCTGAGATTTGTAATCTACGAGTGGATGATTTGGTTGGTGAATGCCAAGAAGGATTAACGCTTATTGTACGCCGCTCAAAAACTGACCAAACGGGACTGGGTCAGAGTATTGCTGTAATACAGGGCCAAATAATCCGACCCGTTGAACATTTACAGCGCTGGTTAAACGCATCAAAAATTGAAGATGGATACCTGTTCCAAACGATAATGAAAGGTGGGGTCGTCTCAGGACTCCCGATAGATGCAGGTGATGTTGCCCTACTTGTAAAACGCTATGCCAAACGTATAGGACTTGATCCTAAAAATTATTCTGGGCATTCGTTGCGTGCAGGTTTTGTCACTTCAGCTGCAAGCCATCAAGCCAGGATTGATAAAATTATGGAAGTAACCCGACATAAAAATGCCGAATCCGTTTTTAAATACATTCGTGACGAGGATTCATTCAAAGATCATGCCGGATCTTCCTTTCTTTGACTTTGGTCAGCATTGATTGTAGCCGAAGTAAAACCAGCTGACAATCACACGATAAATCAAAGGTTTCTATTTTTCCAATAGCATTGGGCTTCCCTTTATAAGGAGGGGAGCCCCTTGACTACACCAGACTGGATGGTATCAGGATCAAATGGTTTTCGGGAAAATACTTCTCTGATCATCGGTTCAAAATGGTCAAGACTGTGCGTTGGATATTCTTGGTTGAAGGACGTTAGATCCCATTTTTCGGCAAATTCCCGGCAGGTTCCAAAATAAATATGATCTTGATAGCGGTCCACGGCATGAACATCCCATCCATACTTTCTTTCTTTACCCTCCATTTGAAATATCCCATGATGCTCAACGACCCAAGTTATTTCCTCTCTAACAAAGGGGCGGACCACTTCTGCTGAAAATCGATCATGGTTGCTTGGAGCTAAACTTTCACCAATGTCATGTAGCAAAGAGCTCACAATCCAATCAATATCAGCACCACTATTGGCCGCACGAGTTGCCGCCTGTAACGAATGGTCTAGTCGGGAAATGTTCTGACCTGGTATCTCTATATCGCCTAACTTCTTTAACTCAATGATAATTTGATCTGGGCTAAGGGCAGACATTGGATTGTCGTTCTCTGTCAAAATTCCCTCCTTTTCTTTATTTTTAAAAAAGTTATATACGAGAAATGCGTTCAAAGTACATTGAAAAAATAGTCAACTTTTGACTTCTACATCGCATAGTTTTAATCTGACACAAATATGACACAAAAGAGAGAATCTCGTATGCTAATTTATTCTCAATTCAATTATTTTTCTAAACATACTGACTGATACGTTTAAAATATAACAATCCCTGAATGCTATTCCTTAGAAAAGAAAGAAATGACATATACGACTGTTAAGCCATGGCACGAAATTGCCCCTAAACTTGCCAAGGTCGCACTCGGCCAATTTCCGGCTGACTTAATTGTAACAAATGTTAATTGGGTCAATGTACAATCAAGAGAAATTCTTCCAAATTTTACTCTTACTATTGCCGATGGGAGATTCGCTTATTGCGGGCAAGATTCAATCCATTGTAAAGACGACAACACAGAAATCATTAATGGAAACGGTAAATACGCTGTTCCTGGGTTCTGTGATGGGCATATGCATATTGAATCTGGAATGCTAACGCCTTCACGTTTTGCCGAAGCCGTGGCTCCTCACGGAACAACGACTTTGTTTGCCGACCCGCATGAAATTGCCAATGTACTCGGTATGGAAGGCATTCGTTATATGTATGACGAGGCCATCAACCAAGCAATCAATATTTTTCTACAAATTCCTTCATGTGTTCCCTCTTTTCCAGGCTTTGAGGATCCGGGTGCTGACCTCAACATCAATGAAATAGCCGGCTTAATGAATGAACCCAACATCATTGGTCTAGGCGAAATGATGGATTTCGCCGGGGTCATTAATGGTAATCAAAAATTATTTGGTGAAATGGCTCTCACAAGGATGATTGGTAAAACAATCGGCGGACACTACCCCTCACCAGAATTAGATCGAGGGTTTCATGCCTATGTTGCTTCAGGTCCTGCGGATGACCATGAGGGAACACAAGAAATTGATGCAGTTTCGCGCTCCCGTCAAGGCATGCGAGCAATGCTTCGGCTTGGTTCAGCTTGGTACGATGTTAAATCCCAAATTACGGCCATTACCGAAAAAGGATTAGACCCTCGCAATTTTATATTGTGTACTGACGACTGTGATGCGGGAACTTTAGTCAATGATGGTCACATGGACCGGGTGGTTAGACACGCCATCGAATGCGGTTGTGAGCCACTCGTTGCGATTCAAATGGCGACAATCAATACGGCCACTCATTTTGGTCTTGAAAGAGAACTTGGCTCAATTTGCCCCGGTCGAAGAGCCGATTTTTTCCTGACGAGTGATATTGTAAACTTACCAATTGATTTAGTTTATGCCAATGGTATCAAGGTTGGAGAAAACGGTGTTTTTAGTGGGCCTCAATATCATTCAGATTGGCCACAAAAAGCCTTTGCATCAATCAAATTAAAGCAACCAGTTACTCCTGATCAATTTGAGATTAAGGCACCACAAGAAAGGGGCAATTGCCAAATAAAAACCAATGTCATCGGCGTCGTTGAAAATCAAGCACCAACCAAACATCTGCATGTGGATATGGATGTCAAAGATGGCCTTATTCAGAGTGATTTGAAAAAAGATGTGTGCCAAATTGCTCTTGTTGAAAGACATCGTCAAACGGGGGATATTGTCAATGGGCTTGTAAGCGGGTTTGGATATCAAGGCAACATGGCTCTCGCTTCAACAATAGCCCATGATAGCCATCACCTCATAGTCGTTGGCACCTGCCGGTGTTGTATGGCCGCTGCTGTTAACTGCCTCGCTGACGTTGGAGGCGGAATAACTCTCTTTCGTGACGGTGAACGAACGGCTTTAGTTCAACTTCCGATAGCGGGTCTTATATCAGAAAATCCTGCCGCAGCAGTAGCTCAAGATTTAGATCAAATACGATCGGAGATGGATAAATCAGGATGCACATTAAATAATGCCTTTATGCAGCACAGCCTCTTGGCACTTCTGGTTATCCCCGAAATTCGTATTTCCAACAGGGGAATTTTTGATGTCACTCAGACTAAATTTGTCAATTTATTTTCCGAATGAGATGCATGGATACTCCCCTAGATAAAAGGAAACTCATCACCCCCAAAGATCGAGAGGAAGTTTTATGCAATTCGGGTGAGGAGGCTTATGAAGAACTTATTATCCGCTATGACAATGCCGTTAGTTTTTTACGAGAGCACTTTGCTCAGGCAACATCAAACAGTGTAAAGGGGAAACGCTATAGAGCATGTTATCCCGAAATCATACTCATTTCGCATACCTTTGGAGCTCCAGACAGTCGCTTGTCCTATGGTCATGTATCAGCACCCGGAATTTATTCAACCACTGTATCAAAACCGCGACTCTTTAAAAAATATCTTATTGAGCAAATCAATTTACTGATTGAGAACCACAATGTTCCTGTGTTTATTGGGACCTCGTCAACGCCAATTGCCATTAACTTTACCCTTGACCATGATGAAGATATACTCACCAATTGTACACAGTTGGATTTTACACTAAGAGATGTGTTTGATACGCCTGATCTTAATTTAATCCATGACGATATTGTTAATGGAACGGGCTTTAACAATGAGGATGGATCTCATCCTTTGGCGTTGTTTACTGCCCCGCGAGTTGACTACTCACTTGCGCGTATCCAGCATTATACGGCAACCAGAGCCGAACATTTCCAAAAATTTGTTCTGATTACAAACTACCAACTCTATGTTGACAAGTTTGAGGAATTTGCCCGTAAGATGCTCGCTGACCCTAACTCGGGTTATAATTCGTTTGTCACTGCGGGTAATCACTGTATTCAGAGGCACCAAGAGAAAATCAATTGGCCAGGCAGAATGCCCCAAATGCCAGCCTGCCACTTAACGAGAGCCAATGGGGATGGCATTAGTCTCATTAACATTGGTGTTGGCCCTTCAAATGCCAAAACAGCGACCGACCATGTGGCCGTACTGAGACCGAGTGCATGGATTATGCTTGGTCATTGTGCTGGTTTGCGTAATAGTCAAAGTCTAGGAGACTACGTTTTAGCTCACGCTTATTTAAGAGAAGATCAAGTCCTTGATGAAGATTTGCCTGCTTGGGTTCCTGTTCCTGCTCTTGCCGAGATTCAAATCGCGATTGAGAATGCAGTTGCTGTCATAACTGAGCAAAAAGGGTTTGAGTTGAAAAAAGTAATGCGAACAGGTACCGTCGTCTCAGTTGATAATCGCAACTGGGAACTCGGCCTTAATTCGGGTATTGCCAAAAGGTTATCACAATCGCGGGCAATCGGACTCGATATGGAATCAGCGACAGTCGCAGCTAACGGCTTTCGCTTTAGAGTTCCTTACGGAGCTTTGCTATGCGTTTCTGACAAACCCCTCCATGGTGTTCTGAAATTACCCCGTATGGCGAATGACTTTTTTGATACACAAATCAACAATCATTTGGCAATTGGTATTCTAGCGATGGCTTCATTAAGGGAAAAACCACTTGAGTTTTTACACTCGCGAAAGTTGCGAAGCTTTGAAGAAACTGCTTTTTTATAGTGTCATTACAGTTGAAGTCTTGTAATAGGAGAAAAAATAATTTATTAGTCAAGTTCAACTGTTTGACGGATTTATTAGAGTCAATACTTTTTAGGCTTAAGGATAAGAGTTGAACAAAAGTGAACAAATAGTTATTGCATAAACTAATTTTTCTATTAGTTTTGTAGTTTCTAATTTTAGTTAAACTTCGATAATAAGGAGAATTGCATGTCAGAAGTTTTGAAGCAAGACGAATTAGTTTCAAGAGTATCAGAAGCCACTGGTGTGAGTAAAAAAGATGCCAGAGCTGTACTGAACGAAGCGACTGATATAATGATGAGTGAAGTAGTTGCTGGAAAAACTGTCCCCATTGGTAAGATTGGTCGCGTTTCGTATCGTCACCGGGAAGAAAGAAAGGGGAGAAGCCCAGCAACAGGACAGGAAATTACTATTCCCGCAGGGAATGTACCAAAAATTTCCTGGGGTGCGGCATTAAAAAAAGCACTGTCTGAATCCTAACCTTTATGTTGTGATTAACCCCAAGTAAAAGCATTCGAGTCACCCGATAATCTATGTTCGGGAGACTCGACTTAATCTCCATATTAATGGGGATTTTTTTTTCAATACTTTGGTCAAGCGCTTTTTCAACAGCCAAGATCATTATTTTCCAAATCCAGCCATTCACGGCACTTGCCATTCGCTTTGGCATTTCGGCAGTTATTGCCATAGGTATTGCATGTGCCCTCGGCCAGTCTTTTCGGCTTACCCGGAAACAGCTTTATGGAGTATTGATTTTTGGCCTGTGCCAAAACGGTATTTACCTGTCTGCCAACTTTGTCGCGATGCAGTGGATAGACGCTTCTCTAGCAGCAATCATAGCGTCTTCTCTTCCTCTGCAAGTTGCTTTTTTGAGCTTGTGGATATTCCGTGAAAATCTAGGATGGGTCGGTAATTCAGGTTTAATTCTGGGGTTTATAGGGGTGATCATAATTATGGCCACTCGGGGCAACATTGGCCTTGAACTTTTTGGAATCATAATTTGTGTGGTCGCTTCAATGGCCTTGTGCATAGCCACCCTTGCAATTAAAGGAACCGACTTACAACAAAATCTTATGATGCTTGTCGGGTTTCAAATGGTGGTTGGGTTTGTATGCACACTCATTCCAGCACTCCTTATTGAGTCATGGCAACCGGTGGAATTTAACTGGCCCTTAGCAATGGCATTTACCTACCAGATTTTTGCTCCTGGAATATTGGGTACTTGGATTTGGTTTCTTCTTGTCAACCGGACAGGGCCAACGAAAGCTGCATCCTTCCATTTTCTTAATCCATTTTTAGGTGTATTAATTGCAGTCATCTTGTTGGGCGAAGCGGTAAATGCCACCGATATCTTTGGAGTCATTATCATTAGTTTGGGGATTGTAGCCGTTCAACTATCAAAAAATGCTGCTTTACCCGATTCTAAAATTGATAATCCTTGATAGCACCGCACTGGGCTCGATGCAATAACACATGATCAGCCAAGGTAAGAGCCATCATAGCCTCAGCAACAGGAACACCTCTGATTCCGACACATGGGTCATGACGTCCTTTCGTGACAACTTCTGTTGCCACGCCCTTTAAAGTCACTGCTTCTTTGGGAATTAATATTGACGACGCCGGCTTGATTGCCACTCGGCAAATTATATCCTGTCCGGTGGTTATACCTCCAAGAATTCCACCGCTATGGTTGGATCTAAAAGCGAGTTTATCATTCTCTAGAAAAAATTCATCACTGTTTTGACTTCCTCGCAAACTGGCGACGTTTGTTCCATCACCGATCTCAACACTTTTTGCGGCATTGATGCTCATCATTGCAGATGCCAAATCACCATCGATTTTGGCGTAAATGGGAGCACCGAGTCCCGGTGGAACATTCTGGGCACATACCTCAATCATGGCCCCAATTGAGTCTCCACTTTTGCGGATTTCTATAAGATAATCGGACCAGATATCGGCCATTTTTGCATCAGGACACCAGAAAGCATTCTTGCCAATGGCATCATAATCAAAGTTATCCCGGACTATTTTATGTTCACCCATTTGGATCAAATATCCCTTGATCTTAATGTTTGGACAAATGGAGTTAAGAATTGACCGTGCTATGCTTCCCCCCGCCACACGCGCAGCAGTCTCTCGAGCAGATGCTCTCCCTCCTCCTCGATAATCCCGGTTTCGATACTTATGCCAATAGGTCAAATCTGCATGACCGGGACGAAAGGTGCCCTTTATATCTGAGTAATCCTTACTCCTTTGATCTTTGTTGGCAATCAATAATTGTATTGGTGTTCCCGTTGACAAACCCTCAAATACACCCGAAAGAATTTCAACTTTATCCTCTTCTTTACGCTGGGTTGTAAATTTATTTTGGCCGGGTTTGCGCTGATCTAACCAGTACTGAATTTCACTGGCTTTGATGGGTATGTTTGGTGGACACCCATCAATTACAGCTCCAATAGCTGGTCCATGGCTTTCACCCCAAGTCGTGAGACGAAGGAGGCGCCCTGTCGTATTGTAGGACATATTTAATTTTGCTTAATTCAAAGAGCCACTATTCAATCCGGACATAAATTCGGTGTCCTTCAACCTTAACTGGGTAAGTATTGAGATTGATACACACAGGTGCGCCAATCGCCGCTCCGGTTTTGTAATCAAAAGTCCCAAAGTGTTTTGGACATTCCAACTCACCTTCAAAAATCATTCCTTCACTGAGGTCGACTTTTTCGTGGGTACATAGGCCATCAAGGCAGAAAAAATCGTCGTCTGGAGAACGACAAACGATATAGAGACGACCATTGCAATCAAAGCGCTTGATTCCTTCCACCTCTATTTCATCCACTCCACAAACTTCTATCCAATTTACCATAAAGTCTTCCGAAAACAATATTATAATGGTGTATCATTGATACTAATCACAATATCCCTGATTCGTGATCAAATAAATTAAAAAACCCGTTTGATAGCCTGAAACAAAGGTAATTCAAGTTATGATTACAAAAACAATCACCTCACTTAACGGGTGAGCATAATGGTAGTCAAAATTTCCTTTACAGTCAAGCCTAAATTTAACCCCAAACAAGCTTTGACACCTCATGATGACTCTCTCTCTTGTAAGAAGATTTTGAGTGAAGAATTATATACTGTTCGCCGAAAATACCTGATTATTAGCGAATGGCCGTATTTTCATGTTCTCAGATTCCTTTACCGAACAATACGTTTCAGCGTCGAGCTGAGTTTTTCACTTTTATGCCGATAACAGCATAAAAGTGGAAATTGATAACCGGGGACCGGACATTGTCAACTAGAGAGAGTTTTATGAGAAAAAGCTGTCTGATGACTATAATGTCGCAAAATGAGATTCACACCCACCGTAATTAGTGGATGTTATTGTCAACGCAGCTGAAAATCCAAGCGGCATTAGTGAGACAGATTTGTCATGAATTAGGATGCGAAGTTGTAAGTATGGTCGCTGACAACAGAAGAGTGTGAACCGCTGCCAATAATTGAGAAAGAGTCGGAGAAATTAAACGAAAGAAGGGTAAAGATTTAGTGCACAAAGATTTAGTGAACACCCAAATTTGTAGAAACTCCAGCGATTAATTGCCGGAAGATAAAAGGGATAAGATGGTTTGAAGTTTGGTCATCAGGTCTCAGTTTCCTATTATCACTCTCAACAGAAATGGTAGCCTGAAAGCTCATTTTCTGTCCTCATCATTGATGCGGTGATGAAGTGGTCCACGTCCATTTTAACTTTGAATGATATACTGTAGCAAGCAGTAATTCCCAATCCCCGATGTGAGGTGGAAAGGAACCAATTACCACGGTGTGAAATATATTG